>NZ_SCNB01000023.1:0-42879 GCF_005502825.1 Kocuria sp. 2SI
ACTGCGCGATCGGCAACATCGCTCCGAACGCCTACGAAGCCGCCGCCTCCGCTACACTCCCGGAAGCGGCATAACCGAAATGACACCGTGTCCAAGATTCAGGGTCAAGGCCCATCGTCGACGCCGGCTATTACCAGCGCGAGCGCTACCGAGAGGCCTTCCGCGAGATCTTCGAGGAGCTGCGCGCCGGCGGCATGTTCCAGCGGACGATCCCGCAGATCGAGAACAGCGAGCTCTACAAGTTCTCGCCGTTCAAGACGCTCACCGCGGATCAGGCGGTCGCCGTCGGGGAGATCGTGGAATCCCTGCTGCAGGACTTCGAGTCCGACGACGGCGGCATCAGCATCATCCAGGGCGATCCCGGGACCGGGAAGACCATCGTCGCGGTTTATCTGCTCAAGCTCCTGTCGGATATCGCCGCATATCAGGACGGCGATGAGGCCGACCCTGAGGAGATGTTCTCCGAGCATTTCGACGAGAGCACCCGGGATCTCATGGCTGATCGGAGGATGGCGTTCGTCGTCCCGCAGGAATCGCTGCGTCACGCCATTCAGAGCGTGTTCTCCCGGCTTCCGTCGATGTCCGAGGTGAAGGTCCTGACCGCCTTCGAGGTCGGCGAGAGCGAGGAGGACTTCGATCTCGTGATCGTGGACGAGGCGCACCGGCTGAACCAGTACGCCATGCAGGCCCACGGCACGCAGCTGAAGCGATTCCGGGATATCACCACGAAGCTCTTCGGGCATCTCGATGAGGACAAGAACCAGCTCGACTGGATCCGCGCCAAGTCCAGGCACGTGGTGCTGATGCTGGACCTGCACCAGAGCGTCCGGCCTGCGGACATCCCCCGCGCCGAGCTGGAGGCCGTCGTCGGGCAGGCGCGCGAGCGCGGCCGGGTCCACCCCCTGCACACCCAGATGCGGGCCGCAGGCGGCAACGACTACATCGCCTACGTGCGGAATCTGATGGCCGGGCGGTCCCCTGAACGTCGGCTCAGCTTCGGCGAGTACGAGTTCACCATGTTCGACGACGCCGGGGCCCTCAAGAATCGCATCGAAGCGCTGGAGCCCGAATACGGGCTGTGCCGGATGACTGCGGGATTCGCCTGGCCGTGGCGCTCGAATCCTCGCGGCAAGATCCGGGCAGATCACGACTTCGAACTGGACGGCACAGCGTTCCGCTGGAACTCCGTGACCACGGACTGGGTCAACTCCCCCAAGGCCCCGTCGGAGGTCGGCTCGATCCACACCCTGCAGGGCTACGACCTCAACTACGCCGGGGTGATCATCGGCCCGGAGCTGCGCTTCGATCCCGACGAGCAGCGGCTGTGGGTCGATCGGGCGCACTACGCGGACCGCAACGGCAAGATCGACAACAGGCTGCGCGGCCAGACGACGACCGACGACGATCTCCTGCACTACGTGACCAACGCCTATGCCGTGCTGCTGACCCGCGGCATGCGAGGAACGTTCGTCTACGTCTGCGATCCGCAGCTGCGCCGCCACCTGGAGCGCTTCATCCCCAAGGCCGCCCCGCTTCCCTGAGACCCTCCCACCCCACCCCGCCGAGTGGATACTCAGTTGCGCTAAAGCAGCGAATAGCGCAACTCAGTGTCCACTCGGCAGGAGGAGGGGGAAGAGGGCCACCAGGGAGAAGGCCACGCCCGCGAACACCAGGGCCCACCCCATCACCGGGCGGAGGTCGCGGGAGGTCACCCAGTCATAGACCGCAGTGACCCTCCGGGCGGCCGTCGGCACTCGCGGCCAGGCCCAGGCCGCCAGCAGGTACGGGCCCACCAGAGTCAGCAGGAACGGCAGGAAGGCGACCGCCTGCCACAGGATGTCGTGGCTGAGACCGGTGAGGATGCGCCCGACGACATACATCGTCGCGAAGCCGCTGAATCCCAGGAACGTGTTCATGAACCCGACGCCGGCCATGCGCAGCCGATCCTCGTGCGCCACGTTCTCCGGCACGGTCGGGGCAGGGCGGGGTCGGCGGGCCCGCCGCAGCACCACCGCGCCGGCGATCAGGACCACGACGGCGGCCACGAGACCCACGGCGCGGCGGATGAGCACCGCCTCGACGTCGCTGCGGGCGGCGTCGATCCAGGTGGTCGGGTCGACGGTGCGGAAGACCAGCAGCATGACCGTGGATCCGACGGCCAGACCCGCGGCCAGGGCGGCGATCGGCGGTTCGGGGCGCGAGGCGCACGTCAGCACCGCAGGCTGACGCCGTAGAGCGTGGGGCTGAACCCCACGACGAGGCCCAGCCCCAGCAGCATCGGCGTCGCCGCGACGACGGCTGCGATCTCAGTCCACCCCATGCGCCCCAGTGTCCCCGCCGAGTGGATCCCCAGTTGCGCTATCGCACCGAACAGCGCAACCAGGTATCCACTCGGCGGGAGAGGGGGAGGGTCAGGTGCCGCAGTAGGTCGTGAACGGCCGCGCACCGGGGGCCGTGCCCGAGGACTCCAGGCCCGCGAAGTCCACGTGCTCCTGGAACGGCGAGCGCACCGCGGCCAGCAGCCGCTCGTACCCAGCAAGATCCCCCGCCTCCGCGCGATCCAGCGCGTGCTGCAGGTGGTGGTTGCGAGGGATGTAGACCGGGTTCACCGAGGCCATGAGGTCGCGCTGCTGCTCCGCCGACGGATCGCCGAACCGGGTCAGCAGGTCGCGGCGCTCGGAGTCCCAGGCCCGGAAGGCCGCGGCGTCGTCGAACAGCGACTCCGCGGCCCCAAAGGCGAGCGCGCGGAAGAACGCCGTGAAGTCCTGCCGGTTCTCCTGCAGCAGCCCGAAGGTCCGCTCCACGAACGCGTCCAGCGCCGAGAGCGCGGCATCTCGCTCCTCTTCCGGCAGCCCGTCGACATCGAGCCCGATCTTCCGCCCCATTCCCCGGGAGAGTGCAGCCCGGAAGGCCGGCGCGTACTCGTGGAGCACCTCGGTCACAGCCTCCACGCCGGCGTCGGGATCATCCGGCGCCACGAGGTCCACGAGCGACTCCGCGAACCGCGACAGGTTCCACAGCCCGATCTCCGCCTGGCGCCCGTAGGCGTAGCGCGCCCCGTGATCGATCGAGCTGAACACCGCCCCCAGGGAGAACTGGTCCACGAACGCGCACGGCCCATAGTCGATGGTCTCGCCGGAGATCGTCATGTTGTCCGTGTTCATGACCCCGTGCACGAACCCCACGAGCATCCACTGCGCGATCAGCCGCGCCTGCGCGTGCACCACGCTGCGCAGCAGCTCGAGCGGCGGGTTCTCCGACGACGCCGCCTCCGGCCAGTGCCGCTGGATCGCGTAGTCGGCCAGCTCCCGTCGAGTCTCGAGCGAGCGCTGCGTGGCCGCGAACTCAAAGGTCCCCACCCGCAGGTGGCTGGCGGCCACGCGGGTGAGGATCGCTCCGGGCTCCGGGTCGGGCCCGTTGCGCTGGATTCGCTCGCCGGTGCTCACGACGGCCAGCCCGCGCGTGGTGGGGATGCCGAGGGCGTGCATGGCCTCGCCCATCAGGTGCTCGCGCAGCATGGGCCCCAGCGGCGCCTTGCCGTCGCCGCCGCGGGAGAACGGGGTGCGCCCGGAGCCCTTCAGGTGCAGGTCGCGACGGCGGCCGTCGGAGTCCACGAGCTCGCCGAGCAGCAGCGCGCGGCCGTCGCCGAGCACGGGATTGAACTGCCCGAACTGATGCCCCGAGTAGGCCTGCGCGTACGTGGTCTCGGCGGTGTCGCCGCTGAGCAGCGCGAGACCCTCCGGCGAGCGCAGCCAGTCCGGGTCCAGTCCGAGCTCGCGGGCCAGCTCGTCGTTCACGACGACGGCGCGCGGCTCTCGCACCGGAGCCGCCGACCACTCCCGGGAGAGATCGGGCAGGGCTTCGGCGTAGGTGTGCTCGAAGGATGGAGAAGCGACCATGTCACCCAGGCTAACGACGGCGGCCGTCCCTTCGCCTAGAGTCCACTCATGGACGTCTACCTGTACGCCGACGAGACCGGCAACTTGGACTACGGCGGCGCGGGGAAACAAGGTGCTTCCCCCTATTTCGGCTTCGGAACCGCAACCTTCGCAGGCGACCACGGGGCAGCTCTCATGCGCGGTCTTCGACTCCGTGCGCATGTCTCATCCAAGGGCATCCGCCTGGCACGCGGATTCCATGCGGTGGACGATTCCGCAGAAACGCGGGAAGAGGTCTTCCCGCTCATCGCTGAGCTGGAACCCCGCATCGACACGACGTTCTTGGCCAAGGCACAGGCCTACCCCAAGGTCAGGGCCAAGGGACAGATATACCTCTACCTGATGGCCTGGTACCTGCACCTCAAAGAAGTCGCACTGCGGGTGGCCAAGCCAGCAGACTCCTTGTACGTCATCGCGGGGACGTTCGGCACGAAGAAGCGCAGGGCTGAAGCAGAAACAGCTTTGCACGAGGTATGCGACCAAATCGATCGCAACATCCAATTGTGCGTGTGGGAGGCATCCTCGTCGTGGGGCCTCCAGGTCGCCGACTATGCCCTCTGGGCCACGCATCGGCACCTCACGGGGCGCTCATGCCACTGGTACGACCGGGACATCAAGCCGCTCGAGAAGACGAAGTTCCTGCCTTGGGGTCAAGACCCAGGAGCCGCTTCGGGGAACGTATAATGCCGACTATCCCAGTTAAGGGAAGAGGCCCCCTGGGCCTCTTATCGTCGGCCCTCTTATTATTGCACACTCGCTCGTGTCACGCCACAGGATCCCGGTAGCTTTGGCCCCATGCACCTGCGCAGCTTCCGCGATGTCCTGGCCCACCGCCTGATCGCCCAGGCCCTCGTGACCCCGCGCGCGGATGCCGCCGCGCACATGCTCGCCACGCAGGATCAGATCTACGCCGCAGGCGTCACCGCTCTGCAGATCCGCTCCGGCTCGGACGTCCTGCGAGAGATCAGCGAGCACCGCATCGTGCGCGCCTGGACGCAGCGAGGCACAGTGCACCTGGTCGCCGCGCAGGATGTCGGCTGGCTGACGCGGCTGTGCTCACCGCGCGTGGAGGCCGCCGCCGCCAAGCGCCGCCCTGGCCTGGGCCTCACCCCGCAGGACTGCGACCGCGCCCACGCCGCCTTCCGCGAGCGCCTGGCCGACGGGCCCCTGACCCGTCCGCAGGCCTACGACCTCTTCCGCACGATCGGGATCACCCCCGAGAAGGGCCCCGGCCAGCACCTGCTGCGCAGCTTCGGCGGCCAGGGAGACATCGTCCAGGGTCCGCGGGAGGGCAGCGACGACACCTTCCTGCTCGTCGAGCACCTGCCCACGCCTCAGCGGGAGCTCGACGGCGACGACGCCCTGCGCGAGCTGGCCGTTCGCTATCTCGTCTCGCACGGGCCCGCGACGGTCCAGGACCTCTCCTGGTGGTCGGGGCTGACGGTGCGCGACGCCAAACGAGCCGTCGAGCTGGCGGGGGACCACGCCGAGAAGGTGACGATCGAGGGCCGGACCGAGACCCTGTATGCGCCCCCGGAGGCCGAGCAGATCAGCGACGAGCAGCTCGACGCCGCGCTGCAGACCCAGCTCGAGCTGCCCGCCTTCGACGAGTACCTCATCGGCTACAAGGACCGCTCCGAGTTCCTGCCCGCCGAGCTGGTCCCGATCGTCGGGCCCACCAAGAACGGCATGTGCCGGCCGTTCCGCGTGCGGCAGGGGATCATCGCCACCGCCGCGTGACCTGCCCGCACCGCATGACGCTTGGATTGTTGAACAATCACGGTCGTGCCTGGTATACCGTGAGCCGTATCACTGAAGTCGCGTGCCACAGCGCCCGCACCCCCACAGGACGGAGACCACGGTGCCCCACGGATCCACCGCGGCCGGCAGCGCGGACATCCGCCCCGCGAACCCCGAGGACCCCCAGGGCCTTCAGACGCAGGGATCGAGCCCCCGCTTCGAGCTGAGCTGGACCATATCGCTGTTCGGCACCGCCGTCGGCGCCGGCGTCCTGTTCCTGCCCATCAACGCAGGCCTCGGCGGCATCTGGCCGCTGCTGATCGTCACGATCCTGATCGGGCCGATGACCTACCTGTCGCACCGGGCGCTCTCGCGCTTCGTGTGCGCCTCCCCGGATCCGGGTGCCGACATCACGGTCGTGGCGCGCAAGGCCTTCGGCGAGGGCGTCGGGCGCGTCATCACCGTCCTGTACTTCCTGGCGATCTTCCCGATCGTGCTGATCTACGGCATCGGCATCACCAATACGGTGGACTCGCTGATGGTCAACCAGCTGGGCATGGGCTCGCTGCCGCGCTGGCTGCTCTCCGGCGTGCTGATCGCGCTGATGATGCTGGTGATGGTCTCGAGCCAGCGGATCATGCTGATCGTGACCCAGTGGCTGGTCTACCCGCTGATCGCGATCCTGCTCTTCGTCACGCTCTACCTCATCCCCAGCTGGAAGCTCGACGGCCTCACCGCCGCCCCGAGCGCCGGCGATCTGCTGATGTCGATCTGGCTCGTGATCCCCGTGCTGGTCTTCGCGTTCAACCACTCCCCGGCGATCTCGCAGTTCTCCCTGGCCATGCAGCGCCAGTACGGCCCCCGCGCCAGCGAGCGCGCCTCCGTCGTGCTGCGCCGCACCGCCGCCCTGCTGGTCATCTTCACCATGGGCTTCGTGTGGTCCTGCGTCCTGTCTCTGGGCGTCGACGGCCTCCAGGAGGCCAAGGACGCCAACCTGCCGGTCCTGTCGCATCTGGCCAACGTGCACGGCAGCCCGTTCATCGCCTACCTGGGCCCGGTCGTGGCGCTGGCGGCGATCGCCTCCTCGTTCTTCGGGCACTACCTGGGCGCGGCGGAGGGTGCTGCGGGCATCGTCCGGTCGATGGTCGACGCCGACGGCTCCAAGGTCAGCGATCGAGCCCTGCACATCGGCATCGCGGCGTTCATCTTCCTGAGCACCTGGGCCGCTGCGATCATCAACCCCTCGATCCTGTCCATGATCGAGTCGATCGCGGGCCCCGTGATCGCGATGATCCTCTACCTCATGCCCATGTACGCGATCCGGAAGATGCCCGCCCTGGCTCCGTACCGCGGGCGCCTGTCCAACGTGTTCGTCACGATCGCCGGCCTGGTGGCCGTCAGCGGCATCATCTACGGGCTGGTGTCCTGACCCTGATCGCAGCCAGCTCGGCCCGCTGAGCGTCACGACGACGCACCCCCTGCGCCTCCGCCCTCCGGTTAGTGACAGTTCGGCACCCCATCAGCGCTGATGGGGTGCCGAACTGTCACCAACCCCTGCGCGCCCCAGCGAGAATTCCACCTCTCACCTGCGAAGATATCGAGAATCAGGTCGTCTGCCGGGCGACACCTCCACGGACAATGACCAGAACGTGGACTCGCGCCAGCACACCGTCACCGACGGCGGCAGGGCCAACAAGGGCATCTTCTGAGCCGACGGCAGCGCTGAACGCCCCTCCGCAGGAGGCGGGTCTCACATCGAGACCCGCCCCCTGCCCCGCTGCGGGCACCTGCCCCGCGGATACGCTGGATGCCCGCATCGCAGCCCGTCCTTCGCGATGCCACCAGGAGGAACCCCCACCGTGACCGGCCACGCCGCTCCGAGACCCGGCATCAGCGTGGTCCTGCCTGTGCGCGACGACGCCCCCGCCCTGCGCCGCTGCCTGGCGGCCCTGGCCCGCCAGGACCGCCCCGCCGACGAGATCGTGGTCGTCGACAACGGGTCGAGCGACGACCTCCTCGCCGTCATCGCCGCCGCCGAACGGGACCAGGGCCTGCCGCTGCGCCTCCTGCAGGAGCCGCGTCCAGGGGTCTCATTCGCCGCCCACGCCGGTTACGACGCGGCCTCCCACGAGATCATCGCCCGCTGCGATGCCGACAGCATCCCGCCGTCGTCGTGGCTGGCACGCATCGAGCGGCAGCTGACGGCGGAGGACGACAAGCTGGTCGCCATCACCGGGGGCGGGCGCTTCGCCCCCGGGCCGCGCGCGCTGGGCCGCTCGCTGTGCGGCCTCTACCTGGGGCTCTACGGCCTCGCCTCCGGGCTGGCCCTGGCCCACCCGCCGCTATGGGGCTCCAACATGGCCATGCGCACCTCATGGTGGAACCGGGTCAGCCCACGACTCGCTCCGCGCCCGGGCATCCATGACGACTTCGAGCTGAGCTTCGAGCTGCAGCCCCACGAGGCCATCGCGCTGGACCGCGGGAGCATCATGCCGGTGTCGTGGCGGGCGGCCGTCTCCCCCCGTCGGCTGCTGGCCCAGCAGCGCATGGCCCGTCGGCTGCTGCTGCGGCGCTGGGAGCAGGAGCCGCCTTGGGAGCGGCATCGACGCCGATGGGCGGGACGCAGGTCGCCCCTGTGAGCGCCCTCGCCCGCCTCACGGCCTCCGCGCTGTGCTTCACGGGCATCGCCGTCGCCGCGGTCTACGCGCTCCAGGCACGCTGGGTGGACGTCGCGGTGCTGCTGCTCGTGGGGCTGGGGCAGGTCCTGTGCTTACTGGCCTTCCGCACCGCAGGAGCCAGGGCCACGGGCAGCCTGATCCTGCTCGTCGCCGGGGTGAGCGCCGCCGAGCTGCTCTACGAGCGCATCCTCCTGTGGGACCTCG
This sequence comes from Kocuria sp. 2SI, assembly GCF_005502825.1. Lineage (NCBI taxonomy): Bacteria > Bacillati > Actinomycetota > Actinomycetes > Micrococcales > Micrococcaceae > Kocuria > Kocuria sp. 2SI. Next base: position 8,561 of record NZ_SCNB01000023.1, read on the forward strand.
TGATCCATCTGCTGGCCACGGGTGTGCTGACGGCGCTGTGGCGCAGCTTGCGCGGTCATGGCGACCCGACCGAGCGGCCGCGAGGCAGGGAGGGAGGGGCGACGGCGAGCAGGATCCGGGTCTGCGCCGCGGTGGGCCTCGTCCTGGCGGTGATCTGGGAGCTCATGGAGGCCGCGGGATCCGTGCTGGTCACCCCCGAGATCCACAACCCGCCCCTGGACACCGTGCTGGACATCGGCGCGGGGATGATCGGCGCGGCCATGGTGGGGCTGCGCCGCCGCCCGCTATGAAGAGCATCGCCCGAGTTCCCGATGACGCATCGATCCCCATCCTCATCGCCAACCTGCCGATCGCGCTGCGCGAGGGCTTCGAAACCTCGCTCATCATCGGCATCCTGGTCGCCTACGGCAACGCCCAGGACCTGGTCCGCGCTCAGGACCCGGACCTGGCCGATGAGATCGAGGGCGGCTTCGACGACGTCAACGGGCTGTCCGAGCCGCCGTCCGAGGTCGCCGGGACGGTCCTGCACTGATGAGCGACCAGCAGCCGACCGGCCCGGACCCGCAGCGAGCCGACGAGCAAGAGGCCACCGGCGGACGCACGCGGGGCTTCTCGCGGCGCCGCCTGGTGGCGGGCACCGGGCTGGCCGGGATGCTGGGCATCGCGGGCTTCGGCGGTGCGGCGATCGGCCGGGCCACGGCGGATCGCGGCAGCGGGCACTCCGAGCTGACCTATCCGTTCCGCGGCGATCGCCAGGCCGGGATCCTCACGCCGGCGCAGGACAACATGTACTTCGCCGCCTTCGACCTGGACACCGACGACGTCGAGGACGGCAGGGACCGCTTCGGGCTGCGCGAGCGCATGCCAGAGGTCCTCTCCGACGGCGTGCCAAAGTGCGCCAACGAAAAGCTGGTCCCCGGAGGCACCGGCGGGGACCTGATGATCCAGGCCTGCTCCAACGACCCGCAGGTCTGCGTCCACGCGATCCGCAATCTCACGCGCATCGGCTTCGGCACTGCCGTGCTGAAGTGGGGCCAGATCGGCTACGGGCGCACGTTGTCCACCTCGACCGAGCAGGAGACCCCGCGCAACCTGTTCGGGTTCAAGGACGGCACCGCGAACCTCAAGGCCGAGGACGGCGAGAGCACCCTGGTCGAGCACGTGTGGGTCCAGGACGGCGACGACGATGCAGCCGCGTGGTGTCCGGCGGCAGCTACCTCATGGCGCGCAAGATCCGCATGACCCTGGAGATCTGGGACCGGGTCCGGCTCTCGGAGCAGGAGCAGATCATGGGCCAGGACAAGCGCTTCGGGGCGCCGCTGTCCGTCGCGGAGCCTGAGGCCGAGGACGAGTTCGAGCCGCTGGACCTCAGCGCCCAGGGCGAGGACGGCCCGGCGTTCCCCGAGGACTCGCACGTGGCCATCGTGGCACCGGAGAGCAACGGCGGGCATCGGATGCTGCGCCGCGGCTACAACTACACCGACGGCAATGACTCCCTGGACCGCCTGGACGCGGGGCTGTTCTTCATCGCACTCACCCGCGATCCGCGCACCGGCTTCTATCCGATCCTGGAGCGGATGACCCAGAAGGATGCGCTCACGGAGTACCTGCAGCACGTGGGGTCGGCGCTGTTCGCCGTGCCGCCGGGCATGCGCGAAGGCGACACCATGGTGGGCCAGCGGCTCTTCGAGTGAGGCGCTGATCCGCAGTCGCCGACTCTGCGGTCGTCGGCCAGCGCGCTCAGGCGCGCGGCGGGGCGTCGACCGGGCGGTCATCGCGGTGCTTGCCGACGCCGCTCTGCGACGGCTGCGCGTCCCCTTCCGCCGACTGCTGATCAGCCTCTGCCTTCTCGGGCCGCTCGTCCGTCTCGGCGGCGGCGGCGGAATCAGGATCAGCGTCGTCGCTGTCGACGTCGAAGTACTCCATCGCCCAGCCGACGACCAGGCCCGTCGCGCCCATGACCAGCAGGGGCCGACGCACGCCGCGGCGCACCAGGAAGCGCTCGAACGCGCCGTCGAGGGCCAGTCCTGCCGCCGAGAGGCCGCTCATCAGCACGCCGACCGCTGCCGTCACACCGAGCAGCTGAGGCGTCCACCGCTGGTCGGCACCCTGCTCCTCCATCTGGTCCGCAGCAGCCGTTCGCGACGGCTCCAGGGCCTGCTCCCCCGCGTCGCGCCGCGTCATGATCCACACGAGGGCGCCTGCATAACCGATGCCCGGAGCGGCGATGATCGCAGCGCGCCCCGCCCCGCGCGCCCGGTGGAACGGGATCATCTCGCCCAGCCCTGAGCCGGCCGCGAAGGCCAGGGTCCGGGGTGCGTACAGCCTGCTCAGCGGAGGAAGTGCCATGCCCTCCACGGTAGGTGCGAACCGCGAGCGCGGCCAGAGGACCGGGCCCCGCCGGTCAGACACCGCCAGGGATCAGAAGTCCGTGGACGTCTCGTGCGGCTGAGCGGGGCGGAGGCGCTGCAGGTGCGTCCGGCGCACGAAGCGGATCGTGGGGCGCAGCATCATCTGGATCGAGCCGAGCACGAAGTCGTTGGCGATCGACAGCACCTCGTAGCGCTGCCGGATCACCAGCTCGTGGTGCCCCATGCGGATGTCCAGATCCCGATCCTGCTTCGTCATGCGCTGACCCTCCTGTGCTCCACGGGACCTGCGGCGGCAGGTCCACTCGTCGTCGCGGACCAGTGGACCAGACGAGAGCCGCTCACAGGTGAGGGACGACCTCCTGGCCGAGCTGCTCGATGACCTCGGCGGTGGGGCGGTCATCGCTCGCCTTGGCGAAGATGCAGTGCTCCAGGCCGATCTCCCGGTAGCGGTGCAGGGTCTCCACGAGGGCCTTCGACCCGGTGCGCAGGCCCAGGCTGATCTCCTGCGCGGGGGCGTCGGGATCCTCGAGCAGGTCCAGGCTCATGGACTGGATCAGCACCGGGTCGTTGCCCTGCCCGCGCCGCTGCACGGCCTGGCTCCACAGCCCGAAACGGCCCCTCTGCTCCTCGAACGGCCGGTAGTAGGTGGCCCAGGCATCGGCGTGGGCGGCGTTCCACTGCAGGGTCTGCTTGGCCGAGCCCACGATGACCTGCGGGATGCGGTGAGCGGGCGGGACCATGAGCTCGTACCCGTCGGTGGCCTGCAGAAGGTGCTCGCGCTCCTGCTCGTCGGGGCTCAGCGCCGAGCGCAGCAGCGCCCATCGGTCACGGAACGCGTCGCGGCGCTCGTCCAGGGAAGCGCCGAAGATCTCGAACTCCTCCAGGCGATCTCCCGTGGCCACGCCCAGCAGGAGCCTGCCGCCGCTGATCCGGTCCAGGGACAGGGCGGTCTTGGCCAGGTGCAGCGGGTGGCGCAGCGGCAGCACGGCCGCCGCCGTGCCCAGCGCGATCGTCGACGTGGCCCCTGCGAGCATCGACAGCCATTGGAACGGGTCGTCCAGCGACGACGCCAGCCGGTCCTGTCCCTGCGGGATCGCCAAGGGGACGTCGCGCGTCCACAGCGCGGCGATCCCCTGCGCCTCGGCGAGCTGCGCCAGCTCCCGAGCCTGGGCGGGATCGGCCATGGAGCCCTGGGGCTGCGGCGGCGGGGTCATCAGCCCGAGAGTGAGGCGGCCGTCGGGAGAGCGGACGGCCGCCATGGCCGGCGAGAGGTCCTGGTGCACAGGTGAGGCCTCCTGTCCCTGAGCGGCATCGCGAGACTCCACACTATCCAGACGTCCCGCTCCTGTATCGCGAGTACGGTGCCTCCCATGTCCTCCCCACAGCTGCACCGCTTCACCGGGCACATCGCAGGAGCTGGCACCGCCGAGGGGACTCGCCTGGTCCTGGGGTGCTGGACCCGCACGCCGCACGGGCCGTTCGCCGACGTCATGGCCGAGGACCGGGACGGCCATCGGATCCTGCTGGCACCCGATCGCTGGGTGGCCGATTTCGTCTCCGCGACCTACACCTTCGACGAGGTGCGCCTCGTCCCCGTCTCGGTGTCCCGCACGGGCCTGGGCCGGACGGGGCAGTGGGCGGTCCAGGCAGGACCTCTGGAGTGGCGCTTCCGGATCGGGGCGCGGGCGCCGCTGGGACATCTGCTGCGCCTGATCCCCCGACCGATCAGCCGCAGCCTCGCCTTCGCGCAGCTCAGCGATCCGATCGCCCGGGCCACGATGCCGGGGGTCCGCACTCTGGGTCAGGCCGCCCCGGGCCGCACCGAGTGGTACGCCGCCGACGATCTCCACCGGCTGAGGGGCAGCACCGCGATCTGGGAGGGGCAGAACCTGGGCGGCATGCGCGAGATGCTGCCCCCGCCGCGCTTCGGATTCAGCTCCACCCCTCGGCATCCGTCGCTCACCGCGGTGACCAGCACGGTCCGGATCGACTCCGCGGCGTGAGGCCTGCCCGCCTACGATGGCCGCAGGGTCGCACGCATGCCCCGCTGACCATCCACCACCACCCTCAGGAGACCCCCATGTCCTTCTCCTCGCAGAACCCCCACGATCCGCAGCACAACCCGCAGGGCGGCCAGCCGAACCCGCAGGGCCAGCAGCCCAGCTACGGCGGGCCGACGTACGGCGGGGCGAACCAGCCGATGCAGCAGCCGGGTCAGCACCAGCAGCCCTCGTACTCCGCACCCCAGGGCGGCTACACCCAGCCCGGCGGCCAGCCCCAGGGTCATCCCGGCCGTCAGCCGGGGCAGGAGAAGGGGTTCTTCGCCGCCCTGTTCGACTTCTCCTTCAAGAACTACATCACCATCAAGTTCGCCTCGATCCTCTACATCGCGGGCATCGTGCTGCTGACGCTGGGCTGGTTCATCATGACGGTCGCCGCTTTCGCCGCGGACAGCATGCTGACCGGCATGGCGACGCTGATCTTCGGTCTGATCATCCTGTTCATCTACATCGTGCTGTTCCGCCTGATGCTCGAGTTCTACGTGGCCATGGTCCGCACGGCCCAGAACACGTCGATCCTGGTGGATCGCGGCAACCGCCTCTGACGCGGGTCCGCCCGACGCCTCCACCGCCCGCCCGGTCGCCTCCTAAGACCGGGCGGGCGTCGTCTTCCCCAGGAATCCGGGCCTCCGCGCCGATAGGATCGGAACCACTCACCGATGAGGGAGCGATCCGTCACCGGCTCCCGACCGAGAGGACCGACATGCCCGCCGCAGAGACCTCCGAACCGCGGACGGTCCGCCTGTCGGGGCGGGCGAGCGCGCAGATCCAGCGCCTTCTGCTGCCGTCGCCGGCATCCGGAGAGGAGATGGCCGGTTCCGTCTTCCACGACACCGACGACCGCGCACTGCGCCGCCGCGGCATCACCCTGAGCCGCAGCGCGGCCCCCGAGCGCGGCTGGCTGCTGAGCGTCCCCGAGGGCGACGACCAGTGGGCCGTGGAGGTCCCGCGGCTGCGCAGCGCACCGGAGCGCCTGCCTGCCGCAGTGGCGCAGCTGCTCAGCGGGATCGTCGGGCAGGACGAGCTGATCGAGATCGACGACGACGGCCAGACCGCGGAGTCCGCGACCGGCGCCAAGGAATCGGCGAAGCCTGCCAAGAAGGCCCCGAGCAAGAAGGGCAAGGCGAAGAACCGCAAGGCCGTGGCGACGGGCGGTGAGCCCTCGGGCGTCGACGTCCTGCAGGCGGTGCTGGCTCAGCAGGCCGCGGCCCTGGAGCTGTGGGACCTGAAGGCGCGGCTGGACCTGCCGGACGCCCTGCATCAGCTGAGGGTCGCCGCGCGGTCCCTGCGCGGGCTGCTCAAGTCCGCGCGACCGTTCCTGGACCGCGGAGTCGCCGACGAGCTCGGCAATCGTCTCCAGCAGCTGGGCCGGTCCCTGTCCGCGGCCCGCGATGCCGAGGTCCTGGCCGAACAGCTTCCGGCACGTGCCGAGGCTCTCCAGGGGCGCGTGGGCGAGAAGACGGTGCAGGCGCTGGCGCAGACGGCTCTCAAGGACGCCGAGGCCTCGGCCGCCAAGGTGCGCGGCGGCGCGCAGCCGGAGCGGGCTGCCACTCTGGAGCTCGCCCGCTGCGCGGCACAGAACCCGCCCTTCACGGACAAGGGCCGGAAGAAGGCCGAGCGGCTGAGCCCGCGGCAGATGAGCGATCGGCTGGTGCGCCGCGCACTGCGCAAGGCAGCCAAGGAGACCGACCGCGCCCTGGCAGCCGACCGCGACGAGCAGCTGGATGCCGAGCAGCGCCTCGAGCACCTGCACACCGTCCGCAAGGCCACCAAGCGGGTCCGCTACGTCACCAAGGTCCTCACAGCCGCAGGCTTCCGCCCGGCCAAACCCATGCGCAAGCTCGGCAAGGCCGCCAAGAAGGCCCAGGACGCGCTCGGCGAGACCTTGGACGCCTCCGTGGCCGCCGCCTGGCTGCAGGACTCGGCCGCGGGGCTGCGTCGCGCCGGTGCCGACCCGTACGAACTCGGCCTGCTGACCGGCGCCGAGCTGCAGCGACTGGCGCACGGAGTCGACGACGGCTACGAGGTCATGGCGCGACTGGCCCGGCGGTTCGAGGACCACAGCAGCTGAGCCGACGGAGCTCCGGCGTTCGTCGTCGGTGGTGCTCTGCGAAGGGGCGCTGATGCCGTCCTTCCCAGCGGGATGAACGGCACCAGCGCCCCCTCACGGATCGCATCGAAGGACGTCAGTCCTTCTTCGGCTCGCCGTCGATGTCCGTCGCCGGCTTCTCGGCCGTCGGGGTGTACCACTTGGTGAGCTCCGGGTCGGTGCTCTCGAAGCGGGCCCCGGCGCCGTCGTCGTCCACGTGCGTGGCGCCGAAGACGAAGTCGTCGCCGTGCTCGTCGATGCCTCGGTGGACGCCCTTGTAGATCGCCTCGCGCGCGTAGCGGCGCCGGATCATGTAGGGGTCGTTCCGGAGGTCCTTGGCCCAGGACACCATGATCCCCAGGATGATCAGCCCGAACGGCAGGGCGCAGGTGACCATGACCGACTGCAGGCCCGACAGGGCGAACTGACCGCCGGCCAGCAGCAGGAACATCGAGACCAAGCCCAGGGCCAGGCCCCACATGATCGTGACCGGGGTCGACGGGTTCGACCGGCCGGACTGCGACATGGAGCCCATCACGTTGGTCGCCGAGTCGGCGGCCGTGGTGAAGAAGATCAGGATCGCGACCAGGACCAGGAACGACGTGATCCCGGTCAGCGGCAGGTTGCCCAGCATGTCGAACATGACGTTCTCGCCGCTGCCCTCCACGCCGATCGGATGGCCATTGAGCTCCATCCACATGGTCGTGCCGCCGAAGACCACGAACCACAGCACGGAGATCGCCGACGGGGCGAACATCACGACCGTGACGAATTCCCGCAGCGTGCGGCCCTTGGAGATCTTGGCGATGAACATGCCCACGAACGGCGACCACGAGGTCCACCAGGCCCAGTACATCATCGTCCAGCTCGCGGAGAACTCGGACTCGACCTCGCCCTGGCTCGGCGCCACGGACAGCATCGCGAAGGCGTTCTGGATGGTCGCGTAGAACGTCGTGGGGATCAGATCGAGCAGGAACAGCAGGGGCCCGGTCACCGCCACGAAGATCGTCAGGCCGATCACCAGGACCATGTTCGTGTTGGACAGGAGGCGGATGCCGCGCTTCACGCCGGAGACCGCGGAGATGATGAAGACGACGGTGAGCACGCTGATGATGACGACCAGGATGCCGTCGCCCTCCAGCGGCTGCCCCGTGATGATCGAGGTGCCGGTGCGGATCTGCAGCGCGCTGATGCCCAACGAGGTCGCGGTGCCGAACAGCGTGACCATGAGCGCGAAGACGTCGATGATCTTGCCCGGGATCCGGTTCGTGGCATTCGGGAAGATCGGCTCGAAGAGCGCGGAGATCAGCGGCAGCCGGCCGCGGCGGTAGGCCGCATATGCCAGGGCGCCGCCGATGAACGAGTAAACGCCCCACGGGATGATCGTGTAGTGCAGGCTCGTCTGGGCCATGGCGGCGGGGATGGCGTCCATGGAGCCGGCCTCGACGTCGAATGCCGGCGGCGGGGTCATGAAGTGGCTCAGCGGCTCGAGCGGTCCGTAGAAGACCAGGCCGATGCCCAAGCCCGCCGCGAAGAGCATGGAGATCCAGGAGCCCGTGGAGAACTCCGGCTCGCTGTCATCCGCACCGAGCTTGATCTTGCCGGTGGGGCCGAATCCGATCACCAGCATGAACAGCACGACGAGTGCGACGAGAGAGCCCAGCAGCCAGCCGAAGTGCGTGACCACCCAGGTCTGCATCTGCGGACCGATCGCGCCCAGATTCTCCGGGGCGATGATCGCCCAGCCCAGCACGCCGATGACCAGCACGGCGGCGGCGGCGAAGACGACCTTGTCGGTGGGGAAGTGGTCCCTGGCGTCCTCGACGTCCAGCCCGGGGATCAGCGCCGGGTGGATCGTGCGGTGCCCGCTGGCTGCCAGGCGCATGGTGGTCTGGACGCTCTCGGGCGCCTTCTGGTCATGGATCCTGTTCTCGATCTGGATCTCCGAATCGGACTCGCTGTCCGAGGCTCGGTGTCTCATCTGAAGCTCCCTGATCTATCGGCGGCGTCCGAGGCTAGCGGGATGCTGGGCAGAACCCCAGAAGAGCCTGTCTGCGCGAGGCGATGTTCCTCCGGCATTCGCCGTCGGCGCTTGACCCTCTCATCGCGTGAGGTCCCACGCTGATCTCCATGGATGACAACCGCACTTCCGCACCGGCGAGCCCCGTTCCCACCCCCGACAGCAGTGCCCAGCCACCGGCGCTGTGCCGCGAGATCTACGGGATGCCGATGTTCGTCTCGATCCCCTGCCGGGACCTGACCGCCTCGTCCGCGCTCTGGACCGAGGGGCTCGGGTTCTTCGAGCTGTTCGCGATCCCGGGCCAGCTGATCCACCTGCGGCGCTGGGCGTTCCAGGATGTCCTGCTGATCCCCGCCGAGGCGCAGCCGCTCGAGGCTTCCTCCCAGCCTCCGACGGTGAGCTTCGCGTGCGTCCTGGACCAGCTCGACGTGATCGCCGAGGCCTGCCGCTCAGCCGGCGGGGCGGTCGACGGCCCGCATGATCGCCCGTGGAACGCACGCGAGCTCGCCGTCATCACACCCGAGGGGACTCGCGTGGTCATGACAGCAGCGAAGCCCTTCGTGCACGATTCGCCGGAGGACCACGCGCTGCGGGCCATGGGCATCTGCGAGTCCGCATGAGCACGTCGATCTGTTCCGAGGACGGCATGAGCACCACCGAGCAGGACCTGACCATCGGCCCCGCCGCAGCGGCATTGGGCGTCTCCGTGCGCACGCTGCGCCACTGGGATGACCTCGGCATCCTGCGTCCCGCCGGGCGGGCAGCGAGCGGATACCGGCTCTACTCGGCAGATGATGTGGTTCGCGGCCGACGGATCCTGGCATATCGGGAGCTGGGCTTCTCCCTGGACGAGGTGACGGCCCTGCTCCACGAGCCCGCACAGCAGACGGTTCGACGACTGCGCGAGCGCCGCAGCGCCGCGGAGGCGGAGGCCCGACGGCTGCAGGCCGCGCAGGACGACCTCCACCGCCTGGCCGATGCCCTCGAGCAGGGCATCCTGCTCTCCGAGGCCGACCAGGCGGAGGCCTTCGGTCCCGACTGGGATCCGCAGTGGACCCGAGAGGCCCGTGACCGCTGGGGCGGCACCGACGCCTGGACGGAGCAGGCGGAGCGCGGCGCACGGCGCGGCCCTGAGCAGTGGGCTCGTCTCGCCCAGGGCCTCGCCGCTGTGGAGGAGGACCTGGCTTCGGCCTTCGCCGCAGGTCTCGCGCCGGGCTCGCCCGAAGCCGACGAGCTGGCGGATCGCCATCGGGAGGCGCTCAGCGCCTTCTACAGCGTCTCGCCGCAGCGCCATGTCCTGCTGGGCCGGATGTACCCGACGGATCCGTCGTTCCGGGCCCGCTGCGACCGCCTGGCCGAGGGTCTGGTCGACTGGCTCGCTCTGGTGATCGATGCCCGAGCCCGATCACTGGGCATCGACCCGGAGACCGCGGCCTGGGAGTGACGGTGACCGGGCCCAACGTCGTCGGGCGGCGGTGCTAGCTTCGGGCCATGACCGAGACCACCATCCGCGCCGCAGTTCCCGATGACGTCCACGAGATCGTCGAGCTCGTGCACGACCTGGCCGTGTACGAGAAGGAGCCCGACGCCGTGAAGCTGACCCCCGACGTGTTGCGGGAGCAGCTCTTCGGCGACCAGCCGGCGATCTTCGCCCACGTCGCGCCCGCTCCGGAGGGCTCCGGGCGGCGGATCGAGGGCTTCGCGCTGTGGTTCCTGAACTACTCCACCTGGGAGGGCACGCACGGGATCTACCTGGAGGATCTCTACGTGCGGCCGGAGGCACGCGGCGCGGGGCACGGCAAGGCGCTGCTGCGCACCCTGGCACGCACCGCCCGCGAGCGCGGCTATCAGCGCGTGGAGTGGTCGGTGCTGCAGTGGAATCAGCCGTCGATCGACTTCTACCGCTCCCTCCGCGCGGTCCCCATGGACGGCTGGGACGTCTACCGGCTGACCGGCGACGCCCTCGTCTCCTTCGGCAGCTGAGTCCCCGTGGACGAGCAGGAGCTGCTGTCCTGGGCGGACGAGGTTGCCATGCAGTGCCCGGGCGCCGAGCTCGAGCATCCCTTCGGCCCGGAGACGGACGTGTACAAGGTCTGCGGGCGGATGTTCCTCATGCGCCTGGAGCTGCGCGGCCAGTGGATGGTGAACCTCAAGGTCGAGCCGCAGGACGGACAGGCCCTGCGCGATGAGTACGCCGAGATCACCCCCGGCTACCACATGAACAAGAGGCACTGGGTCTCGGTGCGCGCCGGCGAGGCTCTGAGCAGGAGGTTCGTCCGCGAGCTCGTCGTGGACTCCTACCGCCTGGTGCTCGAGAAGCTGCCGCGCGGCGTTCGCCCCGTGGACCCGGAGACGTACGGGGGTCAACTCCGCTGAAATTGAAATGCTACGAACGTATCTTTTTGCAAACTTTGCACATTTTGAATCAAATATACTGACTGATCCTCAACGAAAGGGTATTGTGGCTTCAGCCCCAATCGTAATATCACTCCTCGCGCTAATTGTTTCGATTGCGAATATTGTCATATCTGGACAACGGGCACAAAAAATCTGGACCCAGACTCAAATCATGGAATACGTACTAAATTACTGGGAGGCAAAACAAAATCTCGATGTCATCGGAAGCTTGATTCTTGAGGAACATACGAGGTCTTATGACCAAAACCGCACTCCTCACTGGGCGATGCAAGTTGTTGATAAATACACGAGCATAGACGCGGGGGATGAATCCAGAAATATCCGTGTTGCTTTCGGAAAATTTGCCTCGGCCACCGTTCCCCTTATGCACATAGTTGACGATTCCAGAATCACATCCGCCCTGAAGCACCAGCGGCAGTGGGCGCAGAACATTATGCAATCCTGGGCGGATGCTCGCATGGATCTGACAGACCTCGCGAGCTCAAAATCCCCCACCACTGACTCAAAAGAATTTACGAAATCCACGTATAAACTAATCGAAAGCAGTCACTCTCCAGCCTCCATGATTCAGTTTGAAGATATTGGGGTTGTTATTTGGAAACTATACCTCCCGTCAAGGCCAGGGAAACGTCGCCACCCAAAGATTAAGATGGTAGATCAAAGTTACCTCTCCGAGTACCTCAAATCGTAGCGGCACAAGAAATCTCTCAATCTACTTCTTTCTACTGTTCTAATATAAAAAGGGTGGCACGCGGCTCCGCGCGTCGAATATAACAACGCCGCAATCAATGTTAATTGACCATGAAAAATTCGGGCGTTATTTGCCGAGGAACCCTTGCTAGCTCAAACGATAAAAGTTCGCCACGTATACAATCCGCCTGGTACGCGAGAAGCTGCCGCGCAGCGTCCGCCCCGTGGATCCGGAGACCTACGGGGGCTGAGCTCACGGCTCAGCGCGTGGGCCCGGGGACGGCGACCTTCTCGAAGAGCGCCGCCGTGCCGATGCCGCCGGCCGAGCTGATCATGGCCAGCAGCAGGCTGCCCTCCGGCAGATCGCGCGCTCGGGCCAGCAGCCGGACCACGGAGACCGCCCCGGAGGCGCCGTAGGCGTGGCCGAGGGCCAGGGCGCCGCCGTCGGCGTTGAGCCCGCGCTCGTCGATGCCCAGCAGGTCGGTGCAGGCGAGCACCTGCCCGGCGAAGGCCTCGTTGAACTCGACCGCCGCGAGCTGCCGCGCGGCCACCCCCTGCTCCGCCAGCAGCCGAGCCGCCGCGGCAGCCGCCCCCAGGCCCAGCCGCGTGGGATCCACGCCCTGGGTCGACGCGCCGCGGAAGGCCAGGGCCGTCGTCGCTCGCAGGCCGTGCGCCGCCGCCGGGGTCGCGATCAGGACTGCAGCGGCCCCATCCGCGTCGGCGCACGAATTCCCGGCGGTCACGGTCCCTCCGTCGACGAATGCCGCCGGGAAGCGGGCCAGCAGGTCGGCGTTCAAGCGCGGACGCGGGCCGTTGTCGGCCGTGACCTCGCCGCGGGCACCGGTCACCGGCACGAGCTCGTCACGGAACCGGCCGGCGGCGGCCGCTTCGAGCGCCCTGCGATGGCTGCGCAGCGCGAACGCGTCCTGGCGCTGACGGTCGATCCCGTGCTCCCGGGCCACGGTCTCGGCGGCTTCACCCATGCCCGGATCCCCCAGGTGCTCGGGGCTGAAGCGGGCGCGCCGGTAGAACTCGACCTCCCCGTCCGCGCCGCGACGGCCTCGCAGCGGAGCCGTGCTGATGCTCTCGGCGCCGCCGGCCAGGAAGGCGCTTCCCGCTCTGGCCTGCGCCAGTCGGCAGGCCAGCACGACGGCGTCGAGCCCCGAGCCGCACTGCCGATCGACCGTGACCCCCGGGACCGACAGCGGCAGGCCGGCCTCCAGGGCCGACAGCCGTGCCAGGTTGCCTCCGGCTCCCACCGCGTTGCCCATCACGACGTCCGCGACGGACTCCGGCGCCAGGCCCGTCTCCGTCACGAGCCGCTGCAGGATCGGCGCCAGCAGACGGTGCACGGGCACGTCGGCCAGCGCGGTCCCTGCTCGTGCCAGCGGGGTCCGACGCCCGAGCAGGAGCAGAGGCGCTGAGGGATCAGCCGAGCGGTCGGGCACGGGGATCTCCCTCCTCGATCCAGGACCGCAGCACGGCTCGACTGATCTTCCCTCCGCCGGTGACGGGCAGCTCACCCAGACGCCAGTACTGCTGGGGCCGCTTGGTCGAGGCCAGCATGGTCTCCAGCGCCGCCCGCAGACTCTGCCGATCCGCCCCTTCGTCTTCGAGAAGGACGCCGGCAACCAGGCGCTGTCCGCGAGAAGGATCCGGCAGGCCCACCACGACAGCCTCGGCCACCCCCGGCACAGAGCCGATCGCGGCCTCCACCTCCTGCGGGTAGATGTTCAGCCCGCCCGAGTTGATCATCTCGGAGGCCCTGCCCAGCACGTGCAGCCGCCCATCGCGCAGGAAACCCTGATCCCGCACCGTCGCCAGGTCTGCGATCCGCGCGAATGCCCGGCCGTCATCGCCCCACAGGTAGCCGTCGCACACCAGATCGGAGCGCACGGCGATGCTGCCGGTGCCGCCCTCCGGGAGGACACGGCCGTCGTGGTCCACGATGACCGCCTCCACGCCGGGGAACGGCAGCCCCACCGCCGTCGGGTCGAGCGTCCGGATCTCCCCCGGCGGATGCTCCTGAGCGGCCACGAAGCCGAGCTCCGCGGCGCCGAAGTACTCCCAGATCACGGCATTCGGCGCCCATCGGCGGGCCGCGGTCAGCGTCTGCGGATCCAGCTTCTGCCCCGCGCAGACGATTGCACGCAGTCCATGCTCAGACTCTCCGGCAGCCAGGGCGCGCTCAGCGATCAGGCGCAGCATCGTCGGCACGGCCACCACCCGGGTGACGCCCTCGGCGGTGATCGCCGCACGGGCCGCCGCGCTGTCGAAGCGCGGCAGGACGACGGCGGCGGCGCCGGCGTGCAGGCACTCGGAGAGAGCGTAGAGATTCATGCTCGACGACAGGGGGCCGGGCACCAGCACCCGGTCCTCGCTGCGCAGGTCGAAATGCCGGGTCGAGGCCTCGAAGGAGCGTCGCCAGGAGCCGCGGCTGCGCAGGAACCCCTTGGGCACCGAGGTGGTGCCGGAGGTCAGGCCCACCAGGAAGGCGGAGTCGTCGGGCCCGTCGCGCAGGTGTGCCGGTGCTGCGCTTTCCGGGAGCACGTCGCGGCAGCGCTGGCTCACCGCGCCGCCGATGCTCTCGGGCAGAGCCGGATCCAAGACCGCGCACACGCGCCGCTCGGCCACCCCCGCGGCCCATCGCACGACGAACTCCGTGCCGGTGCCCTGCTGCAGGATCCCGACAGCCTCCCCTGAAGCCGCCAGCTCGGCAGCCCGCGAGCGCAGCCCGCTCCAGCTCAGCCGGTCCTCGGCGCAGACGACGGCCGTGTCCTGCGGACGCTGCTCGGCCCAGCGGGAGAGACGGTCCAGGAAGGGCACGGCTAGGCCGTTCCCAGCATGAGCTTGAACCCCTCGTGGCTGCGCTCGAAGCCCAGCCGCTCGTAGAAGCGGTGGGCGTCCTTGCGCTGCCTGTCCTCCTCCGAGCAGATCCCCTCGCGGGAGGCGCCCAGCATGTCGTCGGACATCAGCTCGATCAGCGCCGGCAGGTCCTCGGCCGTCGCCTCCTCCAACACGACGTCAGTTCCCGGAAGCTCGATCCTGTCCATTCGTCCTCACCATCCCGGCTGGTTGCTGCTGGTCCACGGGTCGCTGCGGTCGCGCCACGGATGCGGGCTGCCGTGGTCGATCTCGCGGCGCATCTCGACCAGGCGGTGATCCGCCTCGGCCCATCCGAGAACGCTCTCACGGTGGGCCACGTGCCCGCGCTCCGTCACGACCAGCGGCACGGCGGCCATCCCTGACGCACGGGCGAGCAGGAAGAACGGCAGCGCGATCCACTGCGCCAGGGACTCGAGCAGCCACAGCACCAGCAGCGGGAGCAGCAGGATCATGGCGATCGCGCCCACGACGGCGGAGATCGGATCGTCCACGGCCGAGCCCGGCATGATCTCCAGAACGCCGGCCATCCAGCGCCGCGAGCGGCTTCGCCACGGAAGGAGGCGTCGGCGCGCCTTCATGGCTGTCTCCTCGGTCTCATGGCGGCCGACCGGCCGCGGATCGGTTCGTGAGCAGTCTGCCAGAGGTGCCCCGACAGGGCCTCTGTGTCGTCGGAGCCCCGTTCTACGCTCTCCAGCGGAAGGCACGACACGACTCATCAGGAGGCACCCATGCGCGGCGTCATCATGCACAGCCCCGGCGAGGTCCGGGTCCAGGATCGCGACGACCCCCAGATCGTCGAGCCCACGGACGCGATCATCAAGGTCACGGCCGCCTGCGTCTGCGGGTCGGACCTGTGGCCCTACCGCGGGGCCCAGCACGTGGAAGATCAGCCCATGGGCCACGAGTACGTGGGCGTCGTGGAGCAGGTCGGCGACAGCGTCACCACGGTGAAGCCCGGGGACTTCGTGGTGGGGTCGTTCATGACCTCGGACGGCACCTGTGAGATCTGCCAGGCCGGCTACCAGTCGCGCTGCGTGGACACCACGCCCATGGGCGGGATCGGCACGCAGGCGCAGCTCGCTCGCATCCCCCAGGCAGACGGCACGCTCGTGGCCACCCCGGAGCACCCGGACGAGGACCTCATCCCGTCGCTGCTCGCAGCCTCGGACGTGCTGGGCACCGGCTGGTTCGCCGCCGACGCCGCAGCCGCCGGCCCGGGCAAGACCGTGGCCGTGGTCGGCGACGGCGCCGTGGGCCTCATGGGCATCCTGGCCGCCCAGCAGATGGGCGCAGAGCGCATCATCGCCATGTCCCGCCACGAGTCCCGGCAGAAGCTTGCCCGCGAGTTCGGCGCCACGGATATCGTCACCGAGCGCGGAGACGACGGCGTGGCCAAGATCAAGGAGCTCACCGGCGGCCTCGGCGCGCACAGCGTCATCGAGGCCGTGGGCACCCAGGAGGCCATGCTCCAGGCCATCAAGTCCACCCGCCCCGGCGGTCACGTGGGCTTCGTCGGCGTCTCCCACGGCGTGGAGCTGCCCGGCGACCTCCTCTTCGGCAGCACGGTCCACCTGCACGGCGGCCCCGCCCCGGTGCGCCGCTACCTCCCGGAGCTGATCCAGCTGATACTGGATCGGAAGATCGAGCCCGGCAAGGTCTTCGACAAGCGCCTGCCGCTCGAGGAGGCCGCGGAGGCCTACCGCCTCATGGACCAGCGCGAGGCCATCAAGGTGCTGCTGGAGGTCTGAGCGGGTCCTCCAACTCCCAGTCTTCTCCAAATCTAAACTGGGACTTGGAGAAGACTGGGCGCAGTGGATTCAGCGCTCGTACCCGGGCACTGAGCTGATCTGCTTCGCGGGGGTGCCGACCACCACGGCGCCCGCGGGCACGTCCTTGGTCACGGTCGAGGAGGCGCCCACCACCGCCCCATCGCCGAGGGTGATCCCGCCCTGATCCTGGAACGCGCAGCCGGAGTTGATGAACACGTCGCGCCCGACGCGCAGGGCCTTGCCGAAGTCCGAGCGCAGCGGCGGGAAGACGGTCACGGAGGCGTCGATCTCCTGCCCGGTCAGAGCGCCCCCAGCAGCCGTCGGACCTCACCAGGGTCCTGATAGCCGGAGTTGAGCGCGGCGGTGATGCGCGGTGCCTCCTGGCTGATCTCGTGCATGGCCGCATGCAGGTCCGATCCGCCGCGGATGATCTCCCCGCGGCTCATCCGCTCCAGCAGCTCCTTGCGCTCCACGGTGTGCTCCGTCGTCGTCTTTCGCTGCGTCCTGCCCGGTTCAGGCCGCGAGCATGGCCCTGACGGGGTCCCCCACTGCCAGCTCGCCCTCCGTCACGACCATGCAGCCGTAGGCCAGCAGCGCCCCGGGACGGATGCGCCGCAGCAGGGAATGGTCCTTCTGCCCGGTGACGGGGTCATGGTCGATGATCACGCAGCGCTCCAGCTCCCCCACGACCTCCAGAGTCACCGCCCCGACCTCAAGGCGCGATCCGGCCGCGAGCGCCAGCGGGGCGTCGCGGTCGTCGATCACCAGATTGGGACGGTAGCGGTCCGTGTCCGACGGCAGCCCCGCCAGCTCGGAGCGCAACAGCACGCTCACAGGCGCACCCCAGACGATCGCGTCCGAGAAAAGGGTGCGGGCCAGCAGGACCTGCCGCCCGGCCTCGGCCGAGAGGCGCCGCGCGAGAGGTCCGTCGTGCACGCGCGCAGGGATCCGGCGGTCGTAGTAGCGGATCCGTGCCTCCTGATGGACCACGTGCTGGTCATCCCCGGGCAGATCCCCCGGCTCGACCACCAGTCGGACCATGGCCGGGAACTGCGGGGCCCGCAGGCAGGTCAGGTCATCGGCCCAGACCGGCGTCCAGCGACGGTCCCGGTCCAGCCCGCCGACCGCCACCCCGATCCGCTCATGCTGACTCCACCCCAGTCCCTTGACCAGGGTGGAGCCGATCCGCTCGAGGTGCGCCATGGTGGCCCGGCCGGCGGCTCAGGCCTCCGGGATCTCCTTGCCGAAGTCCTCGAGCGTGACCTGGTGCGGCTCCGGTCCGCCGCGCTTGCCGGTGTTCAGGGCATCGAGCTGCCCCAGCTCGTCCTCGGTCAGCTCGAAGCCGAAGACGTCCAGGTTCTCGCGGATGCGCTCGGGATTCACCGACTTGGGGATCACCTGACGGCCGCGCTGCAGCTGCCAGCGCAGCATGACCTGCGCCGGGGTGGCCTGGTGCGCCTGGGCGATCTGGGCGATCGTCGGGTCGTCGAACGTGGTGGTCTCCTGGCCCTCGGAGCCGCGGTAGCTGGTGATGCCGCCGATCGGGGACCAGGACTGGACCAGGATTCCGTGCTCGCGGCAGAACTGCTCCACCTCGGTCTGGGCGAAGTACGGGTGGTACTCGATCTGGTTCACAGCAGGCACCGCGGTGGTGCGCTGCATGAGCTCCTCCAGGTGGCGGACCTCGAAGTTGCTGACACCGATCGCACGGACCTTGCCGTCTGCGAGCAGCTGCTCGAGGGCCATGTACGCCTGGATCGTGCGCTCGAACTCGCCTTCGAGGGCCTGGTGCAGGATCAGCAGGTCGAGCTGCTCCGCACCGAGCTTGCCGGCGGCCTTGTCGAAGGCGTGCAGCGTCTCCTCATAGCCGTAGTCGTTGATCCAGACCTTGGTCTCCAGGAAGACCTCGTCACGCGGGACGCCGGAATCGCGCAGGCCCTGCCCGACCTCGCGCTCGTTGCCGTAGGCCGCGGCGGTGTCGATCAGGCGGTATCCGGCGCGCATTGCGGCCTCGACGGCCTGGGCCGTCTCCTCCGGCTCGGACTGGTAGACGCCGAGCCCGATCACGGGCATCTCGACGCCGTTGTTCAGGATGAACGTGCTGGTGGGATTCTGCAGATCGGTCATCTGTCCATCATGCTCTGCGGCAGGGCATCTGCGGGAGGCCTTCTCCTCGACGCGAACACCCGCTCGCCACACGCGTCCATGTTGTGACGTGCGCGACATCGACGCAGACTGGCCTCATGGACACCGCACCCCGCCCCGCCCTGCACACCACGGTCCTGGACACCCAGAACGTGGCCTCGCTGGCTGACTTCTACCGTTCGCTGCTGGGCTGGGACTACGCGCCCGGGACCGAGAAGGACTCCAGCGAGTGGCGCACGCTGCTCGGACCCGGCGGCGTCAGGCTCTCCTTCCAGCGGGTGGAGGCGCTCCCGCCTTCGACCTGGCCGAGTCCCGACGTGCCGCAGCAGATCCACCTCGATCTGACTCTCGAGACCGTCGACGAGTTGCGGGCCCTGAAGCCTCGCCTGCTCGAGCTCGGTGCCGTCATGCTGCAGGACTCCCTGGATGATTCGGAGGAGCGGCTGCTGATCGTGGCAGACCCGGCCGGTCACCCTCTGTGCGTCTTCGTACCCTGATCCCTCACTCCCCCTGACGACTCCCCCGCTCCCTCGCCGACCCAGGAGACCCATGACCGCCGAGCAGGCCTTCTTCCATCGCACCGGCCCCACCACGTTCGAGCCCACCGAGCACGCCTCGGGCGCCTGGTCGGAGGAGGATCACCACTTCGCCTCCATCGCCGGCCTCGTGGTGCACGAGCTCGAGCGCTTCCGCTCCGACCAGGGCGACTCGCAGCTGCAGCTCGGCCGGATCAGCTACGACATCCTGGGGCGTCTGCCCATGTCCGAGCTGACCGTCGACGTCGAAGTCCTGCGACCCGGGCGGACCATCGAGCTGCTGCAGGCCACCGTGACGATCGCCGGACGCGCCGTCGTCATCGCCCGGGCCTGGTACCTCTCGCGCGCGGACACCGCCGATGTCGTCGGCGGCCAGGCCGAGCCGATGCCCTCTCCGGAGGAGGTCGAGCCCTGGGAGATGAGCACCGGGTGGCCGGGCGGCTACATCGCCCAGATCCAGGCCAGAGTCGTGCAGCAGCGCCCGGGGCGCGCGACCGTCTGGCTCCACAGCCCGTCGGAGATCGTGGCCGGAGAGACCGCCGGCGACCTCGCCCGGTTCTTCTCCAGCATCGACGCCGCCAACGGGATCGCCGTCCGCCAGCAGACGGACCGGTGGACCTTCCCCAACCTCGATCTCACCGTCCATCTGCACCGGATCCCGGAGGGCACCTGGACCGGCCTGGACACCGAGGTCATCTGGGGTCCGGACGGCGTAGGCCTCACCAGCTCCACGCTTCACGACGCCCGCGGACCCGTTGGCACCGCCGAGCAGGTCCTGACGCTGCGTCGGATCTGAGGGTCTCCGCGACTGGCCGAAACGACACCTCAACCTCATCGAGTGGCTGATTGCTCACCGTTTCGTCGCTGAAACGGTGAGCAATCAGCCACTCGAGGGAGGGGCGGTGGCGATTTGGCCAGTCGTGACGACGACGGGTGACGCGACTGCCTCAGCGGTGCGTGGGCTCAGCGTGATCGTCCGGACGACGACGGCCCCAGATCGAGGCCAGGATCCCGCCGGAGATGTTGTGCCACACCGAGAAGATGGCCCCGGGCAGGGCCGCCTCGGGCGTGAAGTACTGCGCGGCCAGGCCTGAGGCCAGCCCCGAGTTCTGCATGCCGACCTCGACGGAGACTGCGCGTCGGGAAGCCACCGGGAAGCGCACGAGCGCTGCAACTGCATACCCCAGGCCGTAGCCCAGCAGGTTGTGGAGGATGACGCCCACGATCAGACCCAGGCCGGCAGCGACCAGCACCTCGCCGGAGCCGGAGACCACGGCGATCACCACGTAGGTGATGCCCAGCACCGAGACCCACGGCAGGATCGGCTCGATCCGCCGCACGAATCCGGGCAGCAGAGAGTGGATGATCAGCCCCAGGATGATCGGGACCAGCACGATCTGCACGAGCGACAGGGCCAGGCTCCCGGTGGGTACCTCCAGGAACTGACCGGCCAGCGCCAGGGTGATCAGCGGCGTCAGCAGCGGCGAGAGCAGCGTGGACAGCGACGTCATGGTCACCGACAGCGCCACGTCGCCCTTGGCCAGGTAGGTCACGACGTTCGACGACGTCCCGCCCGGCACCGAGCCCACCAGGATCATGCCCGCCGCCAGCTGCGGCGGCAGATCGAGGGCGGTCGCGATGCCCAGAGCAAGCAGCGGCATGAGCGTGAACTGCAGGATGACTCCGGCGATCACGGGCAGCGGCCGCTTCAGCACGAGCGCGAAGTCCGGCAGGGACAGCGTCAGCCCCATGCCGAACATGATGATCATCAGCGCCGGCGTCACCCCCGCGCCCCAGCCGGCGAAGGCCTGCGGGAACAGCAGGGCGACGGCGGCTCCGGCCAGGATCAGTAGCGGGAACACCGTCACGGCGCGTCGGCTGCTGCGCTGCTCATTGCTCGATCCGCCGGTCGATCTTCCGCCGGGTGCGGACTCCGTGTGCTGGGCCATGCTCGCCTTCCCCTTCCGTGTGCGATCCGTCGAGCCTATCGGCGGAGCACGGAGGAGCGTGGGCTCAGCCCAGGTGCGCGATCGCCGAGATCTCCACCAGGAACTGCGGGCGGGCCAGGGCGGCCACCCCGATCACGGTATGCGTGGGCAGGACGTCGCCGGTGAAATGCCGGGCGCGGGCCGCGCTGATCGACGGGGCCTGGGTGACATCGGTGAGGTAGGTGGTCGTGGAGACGATGTCGTCCATGGACCCGCCGGCCTCCTCCACCACCGCGCGCATGTTCGTGAAGACCTGCTCCACCTGGACGTCGATGTCGCCCTCGCCCACGCTCGTGCCGTCCGAGGCGAAGGACACCAGTCCGGAGATGCGCAGATCGTCGCCAGCGCGGAAGCCGTGCACCCAGGCCAGGTGACGGTCGAAGGCGCCGGGCGCGGCCAGGCGAGCATTGCGCTCGTCGGCGCGCGGGCCGTCGGGCAGGTGGAGCATCTCGCCCACCGCGACCGAGGCGTCCACGACGCGACGGGTCCGGAAGCGCCGTCGTCGTTCGTATTCGAGGCGAGCGGCATCCCAGTCGTCGGAGCCGGCCAGCAGGTCCGAGAGCACGATCGCGTCCTCGATGGACTGGTTCGCGCCCTGCCCGTGGTGCGGGACGGTCGCGTGGGCGGCGTCGCCGAGCAGCGTGATCCGGCCGTCGGACCAGTGCGTGAGCGGCGGTCGGAAGAACAGCGCCCACCGCTCGGTCACGGGCACCGCGGTGACCATCTCGACGACGGGTGCGTCCCCGTCGGCGAAGTGCAGGACGGCTGCGTCGCCCGAGTCGTCGATCTGCGTCACGTGCTTGGACAGGTGCAGGGACTCCGGGTCCAGGGCGCCGAACAGGATGGCCTGCAGGTCCGCGCGGTGGATGCCCAGGAACGAGGCGCCGAAGCGGCGCCGGTACTCGTCGTGCGACGACAGCCGTGCGATCCGCTCGCCGGTGCGGCCGTCCCGGAAGATCAGCCCGTCCACCTCCGCGGAGACGGCCCCAGGGGCTCGGCCAGGCCGAAGCGCTGGTCGTAGAAGCGGGTGGCGTTGGCCGACAGCGACACCGCCGCTCCGACCTCCCGCAGCACCGGGGTCTGCTCGTAGAGCTGGACGTCCAGCCCCCGACGCTGCAGCTCGATGCCCAGAGTCAGGCCGCCGATCCCAGCGCCGATGATGGCGATCCGCTTGCTCATGAGGTCTCCTTCGCAGGCCTGCGGCGAGCCTACGGCCTCGTGCTGCGCATCACATCCCCCGGGCCGCCAGCGCCCCGTGGCACGCCGCGAGCACTTCCGTCGCCGGCTCCCCCGCCCGGCAGGTGGACATGGGGACCTGGCCGAAGGCGCCGCGCGGCAGAGGATCCCTGCACAGCTGCGCGGTGCGCGGCCCATCCCAGTCGATGTGCACGAACCACGCACCGTCCTCCTGGACGATCTCGGCCACCGTCCCCACGGCGCACAGCTCCTGCCGCCGGGAGAGGTAGGCCCAGACCAGATCCCCGGGCCGCATGATCCGGAAGCCCGTGCGCAGGCACCAGCGGCGGATCGGCTGCGAGCGCCCGATCGCGTCCCAGACGGCCGTGGCATCTGCGCGGGTGCGCCAGTCGCCGGGCAGGTGCTCGGCGTGGGCGGCGGGGTCGATGGGCAGCAGCCAGTGCGCAGATCTCATCGCGGCGAGTGGTCGAAGATCAGGCTCGTGTTGGTGGACGCGACCTCCTCGCGCATGCTGATCCGGTCGGAGACCAGGGCGCGCAGGGCCTCGGTGTCGCGCACGGCGGCGTGGACCAGGAAGTCGCGGTCACCGGCGAGGAAGTAGACCTGCCGGGACTCGGGCAGCTCGGTCAGGTAGGCCTGGAACCTCGACAGGGATCGACGAGCATACGGGTGGACGCGGATGCTGATGATGACCTCGATCGACAGCCCCAGGGCGGCGGGGTCCACGTCAGCGCGGAAGCCGGTGATCACCCCGGACTCGATCAGGGCGCCCACCCTCTTGTGACAGGTCGACTCCGCCGCCCCCCACTCGACGGGCCAGCTCGCTGATCGCCGTTCGCCCGTTGCCGCGCAGCTCGCGCAGCAGGGCCTGATCCAGCTCATCCAGGGCACGAGGCGGGGCGGATTCTGCGGTGACCATGGGCTCTCCTGAGGGTCGGTCAGCGGATTCCGTCGATTATCGCTGAATGCGCACGGATTCCTCCATGGACCATGGAGGAATCGGCAGAGTCCTTCTAGTGTTCCGGATCACATCATCAGCAGCGCCCGCGGCCATCCGCACCGCACGGTCCCCCAGGAGGAGAGGCATGAGCCACGCCATCGTCATCGGAGCAGGAATGGTCGGTCTGGCCACCGCCTGGCACCTCCAGGAGCGCGGTCTCGAGGTCACCGTGATCGACAAGGAGGGCGTGGCCGCGGGGTCGTCGTGGGGCAATGCCGGCTGGCTCTCCCCCGGCAAGACGATCCCGCTGTCGCACCCGAGCCTGTGGGGCTACGGGCCCAAGGCGCTGTTGGACCCCGACGCCGCCCTGCACGTCCCCGCCCGCGTGGACCCCACGCTGTGGAGCTTCTTCGCCCGGTTCATGGCGCACGCGACCACCAGGTCCTGGGACCGCACCATGGCCGCGCTGACGCCGATCGACAAGCTCGCGCTGGAGGGCTTCGACGAGCTGACCGACGGCGGCATCGAGTCCTGGACGCGCAAGAGCCCGTTCGTCGTCGGGTTCGAGAACGAGAAGCAGTCCCAGGGGTTCCTGGGCGAGGTGGCCGGAGCGGTCCGCCACGGCCAGGACGTGCCGTTCGAGCCGCTCGAGAACCCCCGCGAGCTCGCGCCGATGCTCTCCGAGAACGTGAAGGTGGCCTACCGGCTGGAGGGCCAGCGCTACTTCGAGCCCGGCCCGTTCATGGAGGCGCTGGGGCAGGCCTTCATCCAGCGCGGCGGCACCCTGCGCACGGGTGTCGAAGTCACCGACGTGAACTCCACGCGGACACCGTCGGTGACGCTGTCCACGGGCGAGCACCTCACCGCCGACACCGTCGTGATCGCCACCGGCGCCTGGCTGCCCCGGCTGGCAGCGCCGCTGGGCGTGAAGGTCAAGGTCCAGGCCGGGCGCGGGTACTCGTTCTCCGTGGCCACCGACCAGCCCGCCGAGCACCCCGTGTACCTGCCGCACGCGCGCATGGCCTGCACCCCCTACCAGGGGCGGTTCCGCATCGCCGGCACCATGGAGTTCAAGCACGCCGACGAGCCCTTCGACCCGGGGCGCATCACCGCGATCGTCAACGAGGCGCGGAAGCTGATGACCGGCGTGGACCTCGACGCGCGCCAGGACGAGTGGGTCGGCTCGCGCCCCGTCACCCCGGACGGCCTCCCGCTGATCGGCGCCACGCAGGTCCCCAATGTCTACGTGGCCGGCGGGCACGGCATGTGGGGCATGGTCCTGGGACCCATCACCGGGCGTCTGCTGGCCGATCAGATCACCACCGGAGCGATCCACCCGGCGATCAAGCCCTTCGATCCGCTGCGCTGAGACGGATACTCGGGCCATGAGCCCCACCTCCGACGACGTCCTGGCCGCCGCCCGCATCCTCGAGGGCGTCGCGCACCGCACCCCGGTGCTGAGCTCGAGCACGCTCGACGAGCAGCTCGGGTGCTCCGCGCACCTCAAGGCCGAGAACCTGCAGCGGGCCGGAGCCTTCAAGTTCCGCGGGGCGTTCACTGCGCTGTCACGGCTGCCGCACGACGACGCCGTCGTCGCCTTCTCCTCGGGCAACCATGCCCAGGCGGTGGCCCTGGCCGCTGCGCTGCAGGGGCGTGCGGCCACGATCGTGATGCCGTCCGATGCCCCGGCGATGAAGGCGGCGGCCACGCGCGGCTACGGCGCCGAGTTGGTGGCCTACGACCGCCGCACCGAGGATCGCGCGGCGCTGGCGGCCCGTCTGGCCGAGGAGCGCGGGGCGCATGTCATCCCGCCGTTCGACCACCCGGACATCATCGCCGGGCAGGGCACGGCCGCCCTCGAGCTGCTCCAGGAGACCGTGCCGCTCGATCTGCTCTTCGTGCCGCTGGGCGGCGGCGGTCTGCTGTCAGGCTCGCTGCTGGCGGCCGGCCTGCTGGCACCGGAGTGCCGCGTGATCGGCGTGGAGCCTGCCGCCGGCGACGACGTCCAGCGGTCGCTGGCGCTGGGGCGCCCCGTGACGATCGATGTCCCCGAGACCCTGGCCGACGGCGCCCAGACCACTCGGGTGGGCGAGACGACCTTCGAGATCATCCGCGAGCGCGTGGACTCGATCATCACCGTGCCCGACGACGCCCTGGTGGCCGAGATGCGCTTCCTCGCGGAGCGGATGAAGACCGTGGCGGAGCCGACCGGCTGCCTGGGGTTGGCCGGGCTGCGCGCCTGGGCGCAGGAGCACGACGTCCACGGGCTGCGCGCGGGCGCGATCCTCAGCGGCGGGAACGTGGACCTGCGGAGGTTCGCAGCGCTGGTGGGGTGAGTCCGGTGGGCTCGGACTGTCACATCTGCTGCAACAGCAGCGTTGCAGCAGATGTGACAGTTGATGCCGAGTCGCCTTTCAGGAAGCCCTGGCCACTCCAGAGCTTCAGGTTCCCTGAGGGCGGCGTCGGCCCCGAAGCCAGATGAGATAGACCCCCAGGAAGGCCACACCGAGGAGCACGAGCGCCACAACCAGAAGCATGAGTATGGCTGCGATCTTGACCCCCACTGACTCGGCAGGAGTGAAGGTGCCCACGAGCGCCACAAGGAGCACGATCGGCAGCGCAAGCACACTGGGGACGAGGAGCACCCACCCGAGGGCCTTCCGCCCCAGGGCGGGGCGAGGTGTGGATCTGCCCTGCGGCGCACCCGACCCCTCGACGGGCCAACTCCTGCTCTGCGGCTGATGCAGCGACTCTCCGCGTGAGTCCTGGTAGGCAGGTGCCCACTGGGGTCCGCTGGGACCGACTTGCTCACCGAACGGTCGCGGAGACTCCTGCCGACCACGAGGCTGGGGAATCTCGGGCGCCTGTGTCGGGGTGTCACTCTCCTCATGGGCCCTGCCGAATATCGGCGATTCCGGGGGAAGGGGCGCAGGGGCTCGGTGCTCCGGTGCTTCAGGTGCTGACACCGCGGAAGCTGGTTCCGGCACAGACTGCCTCCTGATCAGTGCCGCATTGTCAGGGACGTCGACATCGGCCGGCTGCCCGGTCTCGCCGACACCGATCCTGTCGGATTTCCGCTCCAGCAGCTCAAGGAACTCGTTCCGTGCCACGAAGGTGATGGTGTTGCCTCGTGCCCGGTAGTCGGCGGCCTTCTGCTCCTTGCCGCTGCCAAGATCGGGCCGGTAGGTATCCGGAAGGTGTCCACGCGAGGCGACCACGAGCATCGTGGTCTTGAGCGTCACGTTCTTCTGCGGAGTTCCCCCCGCTGCCGCGATGCGCTCGAAGGCTGTCCATCGGTCCATGGAGTCCAGATCACCGGTGAGAACGACCGACTGTCCGAAAAGGGGGTGCCGTTCGTCCGCCTCTGGATCCGGCTTCGGGAGATCGGCGACCTTCGCCTTGGAGACACGGTCCGAGCTCCACTTCGAAGTTCCCGTCCGCTTCTGCTGCAACGGCCACAGGCCGTTGATGTCCTCAGCACCGATCTGATTGCCGATGCTGATGGCGATCTGCGCACACGCCGCCGCATCCGCGGCCGCATCGTGGTGCTTGAATCCCTTGACTCGCAGATGCTTCGCCACGGTCGGGAGCTTGTAGTCCGGAAGCCTCAGGTGCTGGCGTGCAAGCTTCAGCGTGTCCTCCCACCGCGCCGACGGCGGTGTGATCCCCACCCTTCGACAGGACTCGGCATAGACCGACTGATCGAAGCTCGAGTTGTGCGCGATCAGCGGTGAGCCGCCGCGGAAGGACTCGATCCGCGCCAGGCTCTCCTCCCAGCTGATGCCACGACGGCGAACATCCTGCGGGCGAATCCCATGGATGCGGATGTTGCCGAAGTCGAAAGCGTCAGCACCTGTCGGCGGGACGACCAGCCAAGAGTCTCTGGCGATGATCTGCCCGCCGAGAACCCTGACGACTCCAACTGCACAGACGGAGGCCCGTTCGCGATTCGCCGTCTCGAAGTCGATGGCGGTGAAGTCGAGCGCGCTGGGTGCCATCGTCGGCCTTTCCGCAGTCTGATGATTCCGGATCCACTCTAAGCGCCTGTGATGCGGACGCATGCGTTGTCTGGATCGGCTCAAGTGCTATGAGACGGGATGAGGCCCTGGAAGATGCTCGTCCCACACGGATTCGAGCAGATCACCTGCGCCGATCAGGTCCTTCGGCGCCCCACCAAGCTCCGGGATCGGCGTGACCCACCATTCCAGGACGTCCCAGCTGACCTCAGTGCGTTCCATGTCTCCGGCAAGACGGCGGAAGAGCTTCTCATTCAGGTCGGCCACCTCGGGGAGGACGTCACCGTCTCGGAATTGGAATAGCGGATAGAGCTTCGCCCCACCGTAGGCAACGGCCACTACCGCCGAGCGGCTCTCCAGGTATCTCAGCCAGCTGCGCCTCTCCTTCTCGGCCTTCGCGGTCAGGGATCTTCTGGTCTCGGCAGCAGTGCTTGCAGCGAGACCGGCGACGAGCTGAGCCTGACGGGTGCGCTCGGGGTCTCTCTGGTAGTCAGCTCTCCAGATCTCCTGGGATTCCCAGCCCTCTGGGAATCCCATCGTCTCCAGCCTCAGGCCGAGAAGATCACTCTGCCGCTGGAGCAGCTCGATCATGCGCCGACTCCAGTCGCTTCGCTGGTCGATTCGCGCCATCAGGTAAGTCAGGACAGCCACGCTTCCGTAGAGGCGATGTCGACTCCAGCGATCGAGGTGCTCCAGCTCAGACACGTTGCTGCTGCTGGCCAGCTCAGCGGTGAACGACCGATTCCATATCCTCGAGTGATGCGCACACAGGTTCCGGAGATGCCGGATGTGCTCCAGCCAGTTGCTCAGCAGCCCGAAGTCGCCAGCGCCCGTCACGGTGAAGAGGTCGAAGGCCGTTGCGATCAAACGCCGATCCTGCTCGGCAGTGCCGAGATACAGACGACGCAGGGTCCCGAAGGACATCACCTCCGTCGCAACCCATACGGGGAGATGCGGCCCGTAGGCCTGACGAAAGTGACGGACGAACTCCTCCTGAGAGCGACCCTCCTGAAGCTCGTACTCACGGAGCCATTCGTCGTGACCACAGGCTGCGCTCGAGTCGCTCTGAGGCTCGCCCGTGAAGCAGGGATCCAAGGAATCTCGGCGGCGGTGCGCGAAACGATGCCGGAAGCCGAGAGTGTGACCGACTCGAAACCGGATCGCCACCTCGATGGCCTCGACGGCCTCCAGAAGAAGGGAGCGCACCTGCGCATCGAAGTCATAGATCTGCTCGATGGCGCGCAGTGATGTTCCCGGCTCAACAGCCGAGGTCACTTCGATCTCGCCCGACTCTGCCGAATGCCGGATCCGATACGGGTACCAGTAGGCGGACAGCCGGTAGTACCCGACCCTCCGCAGCAGGGCCTCAGCTTCACCCGAAGGACCCGTCTCCATGCCGCGGTCGCGCAGGAGTTCCACCTGCTCACTGACTGGCAGGAAGGGCTTGGCGTACGAACTGTCCTCTTGGGCCATGACAGAAAGCTAGCCGCCCCTCGGTGAAGAGGAAGCGGCTAGCCGTGATGCTGTGAATCTAGCACGGCCACGACCGCCGGAGGAAGGCCCTGCACCCCTTGACCCACATACCCCAAGGGGGTAAACTTGAAGTCTGCACCTACCCCCTAGGGGTATCACCACCAGCGAAGGAGCGCACCATGGCGACCACCGAGTTCAACGTCACCGGCATGACCTGCGGGCACTGCGAGATGTCCGTGCGCGAAGAGGTCGAGGAGATCCCCGGAGCCTCCGTGAGCCAGGTCAGCCACGAGACCGGCCGCCTCGTCGTCGAGAGCGACCAGCCCGTCGACGACGCCGCCGTGAAGGCCGCCGTCGAGGAGGCCGGCTACTCGGCCGAGCGCGCAGCGTGAGCGCCGCCGCCCGCCTCGGGGCCTACCTCGCGGCGCTGGCGGCGGTCTTCGTCGCCGCCTTCTTCATCGGCGGCGCCGTCGTGCCTCAGAGCACCGTGGACTCCTGGACCCAGCAGGCCGAGGAGTCCTCGCACTCGCAGACCCCGGACGAGCCTGAGAACCCCGCCGATTCCGATCACTGACCCCCCGATCCGCCGCACCGGGCCGGGGAGAGCACCGACTTCCAGGAAGAAGCACCCATGACCACCTCCGCGCCCACGGACTCCAGCGCCCAGCCGCAGTCGTCGGGTCCCGACGTCGAGCTGCTGCTCGGCGGCATGACCTGCGCGTCGTGCGCCAACCGCATCGAGCGCAAGCTGAACAAGCTCGACGGCGTGAGCGCCTCGGTCAACTACGCGACCGAGAAGGCGCGCGTCTCCGTGCCGGAGGGCTATGACAGCCAGCAGCTGATCAGCACGGTCGAGCAGGCGGGCTACACCGCCGAGCTGCCCAGGCCCAAGGGCGCGCAGCCGCAGAAGGATGACGACGAGGGCGAGGACCCCGAGCTGACCTCCCTGCGCCATCGCCTCATCGGGGCGGGTGTGCTGGGCGTTCCGGTCATCATCCTGGCGATGATCCCCGCACTGCAGTTCACCTACTGGCAGTGGCTCTCGCTCACCCTGGCCGCCCCCGTGATCGTGTGGGCCGGCTGGCCCTTCCACAAGGCCGCCTGGACCAACCTGCGCCACGGCTCGGCCACCATGGACACGCTGATCTCCATGGGCACGATCGCCGCGTTCCTGTGGTCGCTCTACGCCCTGTTCTTCGGCACCGCCGGGATGCCGGGAATGACGCACGCCTTCGAGCTGTCGGTCGAGCCCACGGACGGCGCCAGCTCGATCTACCTGGAGGTCGCCGCAGGCGTCATCTTCTTCATCCTGGGCGGGCGCTACTTCGAGAGGCGCTCCAAGCGCCAGGCCGGCGCTGCTCTGCGCTCGCTCATGGAGCTGGGCTCCAAGGAGGTCGCCGTCCTGCGCGACGGCGCCGAGACCCTCATCTCGATCGATGATCTCGCCGAGGGCGACGAGTTCGTCGTGCGCCCCGGCGAGAAGATCGCCACCGACGGCACCGTGGTCTCCGGCTCCTCCGCCGTGGACGCCTCCATGCTGACCGGCGAGTCCGTCCCGGTCGAGGTCTCCGAGGGCGACGACGTCACCGGCGCGACCGTCAACACCGGCGGGCGCCTGGTCGTGCGCGCCACTCGCGTCGGCTCCGACACGCAGCTGGCGCAGATGGCCCAGATGGTCGAGGACGCGCAGTCCGGCAAGGCCGAGGTGCAGCGCCTGGCCGATCGGATCTCCGGCGTCTTCGTCCCGATCGTCATCGCGATCGCCGTGGCGACCCTGGGCGTGTGGCTGGGCGCGGGCTTCCCGATCACCGCCGCCTTCACCGCCTCGGTGGCCGTGCTGATCATCGCCTGCCCCTGCGCCCTGGGACTGGCGACTCCCACCGCGCTGCTGGTCGGCACCGGCCGCGGGGCGCAGCTGGGCATCCTCATCAAGGGCCCCGAGGTCCTGGAGTCCACCCGCAAGGTCGACACCGTGGTGCTGGACAAGACGGGCACCGTGACCACCGGCCGCATGACGCTGAGGAATGCATATACCGCCGATGGAATGGATGAGCAGGAGCTGCTGCGCATCGCCGGCGCCCTGGAGGACTCCTCGGAGCACCCCATCGCGCGTGCCATCACCCGCGGCGCCCGCGAGCGCGTGGGCAAGCTGCCAGCCGTCGAGAGCTTCCAGAACCTCGAGGGCCGCGGTGTCCAGGGCGTCGTCGACGGACGTCTGGCGGTCATCGGCCGCGACACCATGCTCGAGGAGTGGTCCCTGGACATGCCCGAGGCCCTCGCCCGCGCCAAGGAGCAGGCGGAGTCCGATGGTGAGACCGCCGTCGTCGTGGCCTGGGACGGTGCCGTGGGAGGCGTCCTGACGGTCGCCGATGCGGTCAAGGAGACCAGCGCCGAGGCCATCCGCCAGTTCCGCGACCTGGGTCTGACGCCCGTGCTGCTGACCGGCGACAACCAGGCCGTGGCCGAGACGGTGGCCGCGGAGGTCGGGATCGAGAAGGTCATCGCCGGCGTCCTGCCGCAGGACAAGGTCACGACCATCCAGCACCTGCAGGACGAGGGGCGTGTGGTCGCCATGGTCGGCGACGGCGTCAACGACTCCGCCGCCCTGGCCCAGGCCGATCTCGGCATGGCCATGGGCACCGGCACGGATGCCGCCATCCAGGCCGCCGACATCACACTAGTGCGCGGGGATCTGCGCGCGGCCTCGGATGCGGTGCGCCTGTCGCGCAAGACCCTGGGCGTGATCAAGTCCAACCTGTTCTGGGCCTTCGCCTACAACATGGCCGCGATCCCGCTGGCCGCCTTCGGACTGCTGAACCCCATGCTCGCCGGCGCGGCCATGGCATTCTCTTCCGTGTCCGTGGTGGCCAACAGCCTGCGGCTGCGCGGGTTCCGCAGCCGCTCCGGGGCCGCACCTGCCGCCGCGACGGCCGACGAGCGCGAGTCCGCCGCCGCATGAGCATCCCGAACGACCAGGAGATCAGCACCATGAGCACCGATCAGGACGCCGCCGACGAGGCCCTCGTGGAGCAGACGGCGGAAGCCACCGCGGACATGGCCCCGGACAGCGAGCTAGATCAGGACGGCCATGCCCACCACGGGTACATGTCGGACAAGCAGCGCTACCTGGCCCGCCTCAAGCGGATCGAGGGTCAGGCCCGCGGCATCCACCGCATGATCGACGAGGAGAAGTACTGCATCGACATCCTCACGCAGATCTCCGCGCTGAACTCGGCCCTGCGCAATGTGGGCCTGGGCCTGCTCGACGACCACATGCGCCACTGCGTGGTCGATGCCGCCCAGGCGGGCGGCGAGGAGGCCGACGCCAAGATGCAGGAGGCCTCCCAGGCCATCGCCCGGCTGATGAAGGGCTGAGACCGGGCTCAGGCACCCGCGAGAGATCACACCCTGCCCGCGAGGGGTCGCTGATGCCGTCTTTCAGCCACTGAAAGACGGCATCAGCGACCCCTCAGCGCGGCCCGTGGGACGACGCGCGCCGGTTCAGGCCTCCCGGGGCTGGTCGAGGAGGTCGTCCGCTTCTCAGTCCGCGAGCGCACGGACATCACGACGGCCCCGGCAAATGCCAGGGCCGTCGTCGTCGGTGCTCTCGCGCTCAGTAGTTGGCGGGCGGGTCGGAAGCCGGGAAGGACTCCCGCTCCTCCTCTTCCACCAGCTGCTCCTCGCGCTCGGACTCCGTCTGGGCGGGATGCTCCTGCTCGACGGGTTCCTGCGGGTTCTGCGATGCGCTGGTCTCGCTCATGACCTGCTCCTTCCGTTCGACGATCACCCCTCCATTATCAGGCCTCCGCGCAAACGCGCGATCCGTCAGTGACCCGGCAGATCGGCACCGACCTTCTCTGCCTTCTTCAAGTGCTGGCCTGGGATAGCCTCAGCGCATTCGGCCTCCTGTGTCTGCGCCGGACCAACCGCACGACGAAAGCGACCCCGCCTTGTCCCTCACCACCCTCTTCCACGGCGCCACGGTCTTCACCGGAGAGGCCGCCTCCCCCACCGCCCACTCGTTCGCGGTGCAGGACGGCCGCTTCCTGGCGGTCGGGACGCAGGAGGAGGTGCGCGCAGTCGTCGGGCCCGACGCCGTGGAGGAGGACCTGCACGGGGCCTTCGTGCTGCCGGGGTTCTGGGAGGCCCATGTCCACATGACCATGCTGGGCGAGGCCCTGGACAAGGTCTCGCTGCGCGACTGCGCGGACGTGGACGAGATCCAGCAGCGCATCGCCGAGGCGCGGACCGCCGACCCGCAGGCCACCCAGATCCTCGGCGCCAGCTGGTACCCGCATGCCTTCGCGCCGGGTCAGCAGCCCACGGCCACCATGCTGGACGCAGTCGTCGCCGACATCCCCGTGATCCTGGACGCCAACAGCCTCCACGCCGCATGGGTGAACACCGCCGGCCTGGCAGCGCTGGGCATCACCCGCGAGACCCCGGATCCGCTGGGCGGTCAGATCGTGCGCGACGCCGACGGCGAGCCCACCGGGTTGCTGCTCGAGAACGCCGCGATCGAGTACGCCTGGGGGTATCAGGCCGCGCACTCCACCGAGGCTGATCAGGACCGCTTCCTGGACAACGCCTTCCGCTCCTACCTGGCCAGCGGAACCACGGGCGCCACGGACATGGGCTTCAGCGACTCGGACCTGGCGGTCTTCCGTCGTCGGCTGGAGCGCGACGGCCGCCTGCCCTTCCCCGTCGACGCCCACTGGATGCTGCGCCCCACCGGCGACCCGGAGGCGGATCTCGCGGAGGTCGAGCGGGTGGCCGCGATCCGCGACGAGATGGCCGCCGAGTTCGGCACCCAGTGGCTGCGGATCGTGGGCGTCAAGCTGATCCTGGACGGAGTGATCGACGCCTGCACCGCCGCCATACGCGCCCCGTACGTGGGCGGCGAGCTCCCCGATCCCCTCTGGGAGCGCGAAGCGGCCCTTCGGGTGACCACCGCCGCCGACGCCCACGGCCTGCAGCTGGCGCTGCACGCGATCGGCGACCAGGCCAGCACCCTGGCGCTGGATCTGGTCGAAGAGTGCGTGCGCGTCAACGGGCCCCGGGAGGGACGACGCCCCCGCGTGGAGCACCTGGAGTCGGTGGCTCAGGACACGATCGAGCGGATGGCGCAGCTGGGCGTGACTGCCTCGATGCAGCCGGTGCACTGCGACCCCGCCGTGCTGGACAATTGGAGGGCCATGCTCGGCGACGACCGCGCCGTCCAAGGATTCCCCTGGCACCGCTTCCGCGAGGCCGGCGTGCCGATCGCCCTGGGCACCGACGCCCCCACCGCTCCGCACCAGGCCGCGCGCAATCTGTTCATCGCCCTGACAGCTCGCTCCGCGTTCGACGCCGGCCGGGATCCGTATCAGCCGGAGAGGGTCTTCGATCCGGCCGATGCCCTGGAGGCGCTGACGTCGGCCGGGGCCCGGGCCTCCGGGCGCGACGGCACCGGGCGGATCGCTGCGGGGCTGGCCGCCGACTTCTGCGTGCTGGATCTGAACCCGCTGACCGATGACCCCGACGAGCTGCTGGAGATGCAGGTGCTGCGCACGGTCACCGGCTGATCCGGTTGTCAGCCCTGCTGCTCGGGCTCGGACGGCATCCATACCTCGGACTGCGAGTCCTCGGGGTAGTGGTGGTCGCCCGGGATGGTCTGCATCCCGCAGCAGGCCGGCCGCGACTATGATCCAGATCACACAGACGCCGCCCGCCCCTGGCCC
>NZ_SCNB01000024.1:0-41246 GCF_005502825.1 Kocuria sp. 2SI
AGTGTGTATAAGAGACAGCTCCCGCTGCGTCCGCGCCGCTGCGCGCATCGACCATGACGAGCTCCTTCATCGTCGATAGAGTGGACTCTTCTGATATCCAGAGTCACATGGATCGAAATGCAGTAGGTATGGATTGCGCGCGGTTGCCCCGGCCGGCTCAGTCCTGGCCGTGCAGCCGCTGCAGCGCCGAGTGGACGGTCTTCCGGTCGGTCGTCGTCCACAGCGGAGGCAGGCTGGCGCGCAGGAACCCGCCGTAGCGCGCCGTGGCGATCCGCGAGTCCAGCACCGCCACCACGCCGCGATCGCTCGTGGAGCGGATCAGTCGACCCGCTCCCTGGGCCAGGCGCACAGCGGCGTGTGTGGCCGAGATCGCCATGAACCCGTTGCCTCCGCTGTCGGCGACCGCGCGGGTGCGCGCCGTGGACAGCGGATCATCCGGGCGCGGGAACGGGATGCGGTCGATCAGCACCAGACGGCAGGAGTCGCCGGGCACGTCGACTCCCTGCCACAGCCCCATGGTCCCGAACAGCGACGTGTCCGGCTCCTCGGCGAACTGGGAGACGAGCGCGCTGAGCGTCGACTCGCCCTGGCACAGGATCGACAGGCCGGTTCGCTCGCGCATCACCTCCGCGGCCTCCTCCGCCGCTCGGCGCGAGGAGAACAGCCCGAGGGCTCCCCCGCCGGAGGCTTCGAGCAGATCCTGGATCTCCTGCAGCATCCCGTCGGAGAGCTGACGCCCGGGCTTGTCCAGGTGCTTCGCCATGTAGAGGATGCCCTGGCGCGGGTAGTCGAAGGGGCTGC
Source organism: Kocuria sp. 2SI (assembly GCF_005502825.1). NCBI lineage: Bacteria > Bacillati > Actinomycetota > Actinomycetes > Micrococcales > Micrococcaceae > Kocuria > Kocuria sp. 2SI. The sequence continues at coordinate 802 of NZ_SCNB01000024.1, forward strand.
CGACGTCGATGCCGTCCCACTTCGGTGCGCCGGAGCCCTTGAGTCCCAGATCGCCGGCCACGGCGTCGAAGGACTCGCCCACCGTCAGGGTAGCCGAGGTCAGCACGACCGTGCGGCCCTCGAACAGGCCCTCGCGCAGGCGCCCGCCCACGTTCAGCGGCGCGATGCTGAGGGTCGCCGGATCGGAGTCATCGGCCGGGACGTAGCCGCGGCCGGGCTCCCAGCCGCCCTGGCGCGACAGCCACATCACCTCGCGCGCCTCGTGCGCGCCGAGCAGCCGCTCCGCGAGCTCGAGGGTCTCGCTCAGCCGCGATCGCGTCATCTGCCGGCCGCCGTCGGTCTCGCGCCCGCCGTCCTTGGACTCGGGCTTGGTCTCCGACAGCGCGGTGCGTGCGGCCTCGCGGATGCGTGCGACGGCCGCCGACATCGGCTCGGTCAGCCCCCTGGCCAGCAGCTCGGCCGGCACGCCTTCGAGGGCCTTCTCGAGATCGTCCGCACCGGAGGCCAGCTCCTCGTGCTTGGCGGTGGTGTGCTTGCGCACGGAGGCGGCCACCGAGCGCACCGTGGCCGCGGACATGGCTCCAGAGACGGCTCCCGTCACCCGGTCCCGCAACTCGTGGGCCTCGTCGACCACCACGACGTCGTGCTCGGGGAGGACCTGGATGGATTCGAAGGCGTTGATCGCCAGCAGGGCGTGATTGGTGATGATGATGTCGGCCTCGGCCGCCCGGGCCTTGGCGAGCTCGGCGAAGCAGCTCTCCACGAGCGGGCAGCTGCGGCCCAGGCACTCGCGCGCGGAGACGGAGACCTGCCGCCAGGCGGCGTCGGTGACGCCCGGGGTGACGTCGTCCCGGTCGCCGGTATCGGTGACCTCCGCCCATTCGCGCAGGCGCTTGACCTCCTGCCCGAGCCGTCCGGCGCGGGAGCTCGATGCGGCCGGGGGATGCGGGCCGTCGTCGGGCATGGCGAACAGCGCGCCGCCCTCGTCCTCGGGATAGCCGCCCTCGATCTTGTGCAGACAGGCGTAGTTGCTGCGGCCCTTGAGCAGCGCGACCTCGAGGTCCTCCGGCAGCTCCTCCGACAGGACGTCGAGCAGGCGGGGGACGTCTCGGCCGACCACCTGGGACTGCAGCGCGAGCGTGGCGGTGGCGACCACCACGGGGCGCTCGGCCGTGCGCGCGTGCTGGACCAGCGGGGTCAGGTAGGCCAGCGACTTGCCGGTGCCCGTGCCGGCCTGGACCAGCAGGTGGCGGTTCAGCTGGAGGGCCTCAGCGACCTTGCCCGCCATCAGGCGCTGGCCGTCGCGGCGCTGACCCCCCAGGGCCTCGACGGCCGTGTCCAGAAGGTGCAGCGCGTCGGCTCCGCCGGGCAGAGACTCCGGGCGGACATCCACGACGGGGCGTCCGGAGGCATCCCGGAATCCCGTGCTGGCCCCCGCCACGCTCAGCGCGCCTCGGCGCCGGAGGCGGCCTGCTCAGCAGAGCCGGCGTCTGCTGCGTCCGAGGCCGCGGCGTCCGTGCCGTCGCCGGGCACGCCCTGCCCGAACTGCTGGGCGTCCTGCCACACATAGCGCTGCAGCTCGCCGGCCAGGTCCTCGCGCACCTTCACGAGCAGGTGCGTGCCCTCGCCCAGGTACTCGGTGCGCAGGATCTCGGCGTCCCAGCCGTGCAGCCGCGAGACGATGTCGCCGTCGGTGTACGGGACCAGCAGGTCCAGCACGTGATCGGGGCGCGGGATCGCCTCGGAGATGCGCTGCTTGAGCTCGTCGATGCCCTCGCCCGTGCGGGCCGAGACGACGACGACGTCGCGGTGGGTGTTGCGCATCCGCTGCACCACGAACGGGTCGGCCGCATCGGCCTTGTTCAGCGCGATGATCTCCGGCAGGTCGAGGGCGTCGATATCCGCGAGGACCTCGTGGACCGCGCGGATCTGCCCCTCGGGATCCGGGTGCGAGGCGTCCACGACGTGGACGATCACATCCGAGTCGGCGACCTCCTCGAGGGTCGAGCGGAAGGCCTCGACGAGCTGTGTGGGCAGCGAACGCACGAAGCCGACCGTGTCCGAGAGCGTGTAGCCGATGCCGTCCGGAGTCTCGGCCTTGCGGACCGTGGGATCCAGAGTGGCGAACAGGGCGTTCTCCACGAGCACTCCGGCATCCGTCAGCCGGTTGAGCAGCGAGGACTTGCCCGCGTTCGTGTACCCGGCGATCGCGACCGAGGGCACCGAGTTGCGACGGCGGTTCAGCCTCTTGGCCTCGCGCGAGGGCTTCATGGCGGCGATCTCGCGACGCAGCTTGGCCATGCGTGCGCGGATCCGGCGGCGGTCCATCTCGATCTTGGTCTCACCGGGACCGCGCGAACCGATGCCCTCGCCGCCCGCGGCGCGACCGCCCGCCTGGCGGGAGAGGCTCTCGCCCCAGCCGCGCAGGCGCGGGAGCATGTACTCGAGCTGGGCCAGCTCGACCTGGGCCTTGCCCTCCTTGGACTTGGCGTGCTGGGCGAAGATGTCCAGGATCAGTCCGGTCCGGTCGATGACCTTGACCTTGACGACGTCCTCCAGGGCGCGGCGCTGCGACGGGGCCAGCTCCTCGTCCACGACGACGGTGTCCGCCCCCGTGGCCGCCACGATGTCCTTGAGCTCCAGGGCCTTGCCCGAGCCCAGATAGGTGGCCGGATCCGGGGTGGTGCGGCGCTGGATGATGCCGTCGAGGACCTCGGAGCCGGCGGTCTCGGCCAGGGCCGCGAGCTCGCGCAGGGAGTTCTCCGCCTCGGAGGCCGGGCCGGTGGTCCACAGCCCGGCGAGCACGACCTTCTCCAGGCGCAGCTCGCGGTACTCGACCTCGGTGATGTCCTCGAGCTCGGTGGACAGGTTGGCCACGCGGCGCAGCGACTGCCGCTCGGACAGCTCCATCTGGGCGCCGTCGGCGTCGGTGTGCACGCTCCGGTCCGCGAGCTCGCGGGCGCGTCCGCTCAGGACATCGCGGCGCCCGCCGCCTGCCGGAGCTTCCTCGGCAGCATCCTGGGAGGTCCCTGCCTCCGAGCCGGAATCGTCGGGGGCGGACCGGTCGTCCCGGTCCCGGCGCTGCTGGGCGCGCGAGAGCACCCGAGCGACGACGTCCTCGAGCTGCTGATCGGTGGGCGTGGCGCCGGTGGGCTCGGCACCGCTGTCGGGGATGTGGGTCATGGATCCTTTTCGGGTGGTCTGACACGCCGTGTGCGGGCTCGGGGAATGAGGCCGCAGAGGCTCGATCAAGGGTACAGCGCAGCGCGGACGCGGTTTGTTCCGCGACGGCGCCTGTGCAGCGGATCCGGAGCCGCCGTCGGGAGCGGACAGGCCGCGAGCCCATCGCCCGGCGACCTACCATGGTCCCCATGTCCGAGACCCCTGGCGCCCACTACTTCACGACTCCGCAGGACGAGGAGCGCCGCTCGCGGATCCGGGTGCAGCTGCGCGGCCGGGAGGTCTCCGTCGAGACCGCCGGCGGGGTGTTCTCCCCCAAGGGCCTGGACAAGGGCACCGCGATCCTGCTCGACGAGGTCCCCGATCCGACGGGCGCCGAGCTGCTGGACCTGGGCTGCGGCTGGGGCCCGGTGGCGATCGCCATGGCTCAGGCTGGACAGCCGGGGGCACGGATGACGGCCGTGGACGTCAACGACCGTTCCCTGGGTCTGACCCGCGACAACGCGGCGGCCCTGGGTCTGACTGGCGTGGAGGCTCTGCGCCCCCAGGACGTCCCCGACGACCGCCGGTTCGACACGATCTGGTCGAACCCGCCGATCCGCATCGGCAAGCAGGCGCTGCACGAGCTGCTGCTGCTGTGGCTGCCGCGCCTGGCCTCCGGCGGCACCGCCTGGCTGGTGGTGCAGAAGAACCTGGGTGCGGACACCCTGCAGTCCTGGCTCGCCACAGCGCTGCCGGAGGCCGCCGCAGGGGCCTGGGAGGTCCGGCGCACGGCGACCGCCAAGGGCTTCCGTATCCTCGCCGTCACCCGGGGCTGATCACCCCAGCTGGCGGCCGCCGCGCCGGAGGACTCCAGCAATACCCCGGGACGCTGCTCGTCGAGCCGTGTCCAGGGCAGATTCGGCCGCCCGTGCAACCCGCTGAGGGCGCCTCAGGCGAAGACGCCGCGCGCCACGATCTCTGCCGGTCCGGCCAGCACCACATGCTCAGCGCCGTCCGGCCCGGGCACGAAGGTCGCCGAGACGATGCCGCCGGGCACCTGGACCAGGTACTCATCGGGTGCCGAGGCCCCCGCCCAGAACCGCGTCGCGGCCGCGGCGGCGCAGGCCCCGGTGCCGCAGGACTGGGTCTCCCCCACCCCGCGCTCGTGGACGCGCATGCGCAGTCGGCCGATGCCGTCGCCCTCGTCGTCGGCCGGGACCACGAACTCCACATTGGTGCCGTCGGGAGGCGTGGGGCTCACCTCCGGCTGGGTCCACAGCTGCAGGTGATCGAGCTTCTCTCCCTCGGCCAGCGCCACCACGGTGTGCGGGTTGCCCATGGTGATCGAGACCCCCGGACGAGGGACCTTCAGGCCCTGGGCCGTCACGACGGCATCGGAGCCCCGCTCGCGCGCCCGGTCGCCGTCGATGAATCCCCACGGCCCCATGTCCACGGCGAAGCCGTCGGGCGTGGCGGCGACCGTCTTGAGGCCTCCGCGGGTGCCGATGCGCAGCATGGCGCCCTCTGGCAGCTCCACCAGGCCCTGCTGCAGCAGCGCTCGGACGAACACGCGCACGCCGTTGCCGCACATCTCGGCGATCGAGCCGTCGCCGTTGCGGTAGTCCATGAACCACTCGGCCGACGGATCCTGCTCGAGCAGCTCCCGGCCCTCGGGCAGCGCCGAGGAGCGGATGAGGCGGATGAAGCCGTCGCCGCCGATGCCTTGGTGGCGGTCGCAGGCCCGTCGGACCACGTCGTCGTCCAGCAGCAGCTGCCCGTCCGGGTCCACCACGAGCACGAAGTCATTGCCCGTGCCGTGGCCCTTGAGGAACTCCATCCCGCTGAGCTCGCCGAAGACCGACGGGGCCTCCTGCGCGGAAGCGGTCTCGGTGGTGGTCTCGGCAGTCACGGGGTCGTCCTCCTGGGTCGGTGTGCGGGCGTCCACCCCAGCATGCTAGTCCGCGCTGAGGATCCGCTGGACCTGCTCCACGAGGTCCTCGGCACCGGCCTCGAGCCAGTGCACGCGCTGATCGGCGCGGAACCAGGTGAGCTGGCGTCGGGCGAACTGGCGGGTGGCCACGGTCGTGGCCTCGATGGCCTGTGCGCGATCGGTGCGCCCCAGCACGACGTCGGCGAACTGCGGATAGCCCAGCGCACGGCCTGCGGTGGGGCTCTCGAGCAGTCCGAGCGGCAGCAGGCGCGCGACCTCGCCCTCCAGACCGGCCTCGGCCATGGCCTGCACGCGATCGGCCAGGCGCTGATGCAGCACGGCGCGATCGGTGTCCAGACCGATCTGCACGGCAGGCTGGTGATACGTGCGCGTGGGCATGAACGACGTGAACGGCCGCCCGGTCACCTCCAGGACCTCGAGCGCCCGGATGAGGCGGCGGTCGTCGTGCACGCGCTGGGCGGAGGCAGGATCGGCCTCCTGCAGCCGTCGGCGCAGCGGCCCCTCGCCGTGGTCCTGCAGCTCCTGCATCAGGCGAGCGCGGACCTGCGGGTCGGTGCCGGGGAACTCGATCTCATCGAGCGCGGCGCGCACGTAGAGGCCCGAGCCGCCCACCAGGATCGGCACGCGACGGCGCGAGCGGATGTCCTCGAAGCACTCCCGGGCTGCGCGCTGGAAGCGGGCCACCGAGGCCTCCTGGCGCACGTCCAGGATGTCCAGGAGATGGTGCGGGACCCCCCGACGCTGAGCCTCCGTGACCTTGGCGGTGCCGATGTCCATGCCCCGGTAGAACTGCATGGAGTCGGCGTTGACGACCTCCCCGTCCAGCCGCTGGGCCAGGGCGATCGCCAGGTCCGACTTGCCGGTCCCGGTGGGCCCGACGATCCCGACGACCGGCATCTGGCCTGCCCGGACCTGAGGCGCTGCGCTCACGCTCCGCGCACGGGCAGTGACGGCATGCCGAGGCTCACCGCACCGCCCGCGCCGCCGGCGGCACCGCCGCTCGGCGCTGCGCAGGAGGCGGCCTGCTCGCGCTCCCAGGCATCCCCGCCGCGCGAGCGGCGCAGCCGGTACTGGCCGGGCTGCGGATCGGCGATCAGGTGATAGGCGGCCGCCCGGGTCACGGGCACGGTCACGAAGTCACCCGGGCGCGGGGCCTGCTCGCCCTCGGGCACCGAGAAGTGGACCAGGCGCTGGTCGGGTGCGCGCCCCGAGAGGCGATGGGTGGCCTCGGACTTGCGCCCCGTGTCCGCGGTGACCAGCAGCTCGAGGGTGCGACCCACCAGCTGCTCGTTCTCCTCGGCGGCGATCCGGTCCTGCAGGGCCACCAGGCGCTCGTAGCGGTGCTGGACGACCTCCTTGGGCAGCTGGTCCTCGCGCTCGCCTGCCGGAGTGCCCGGGCGCACGGAGTACTGGAAGGTGAAGGCCGAGGAGAACCGGGAGCGCTCGACGACGTCGAGGGTGTCCTGGAAGTCCTCCTCGGTCTCACCAGGGAAGCCCACGATGATGTCGGTGGTGATCGCAGCGTGCGGGATCTGCTCGCGGACCTTCTCCAGGATCCGCAGGAACCTGGCGGAGCGGTAGGACCGACGCATGTCCTTGAGCACCCGATCCGACCCGGACTGCAGCGGCATGTGCAGCTGCGGCATGACATTGGGGGTCTCGGCCATGGCGTCGATGACGTCGTCGGTGAAGGCGGCCGGATGCGGGGAGGTGAAGCGCACGCGCTCCAGCCCCTCGATCTGCCCGCAGGCGCGCAGCAGCTTGGAGAAGGCCTGGCGGTCGCCGAAGGAGACGCCGTAGGAGTTCACGTTCTGCCCCAGCAGGGTGACCTCGACCGCGCCCTGATCCACGAGCGCCTGGACCTCGGCCAGGATGTCGCCGGGCCGACGGTCCTCCTCCTTGCCGCGCAGCGACGGCACGATGCAGAACGTGCACGTGTTGTTGCATCCCACCGAGATCGAGACCCAGCCCGCGTAGGCCTGGTCCCGCTTGGTCGGCAGCGCCGACGGGAAGGTCTCCAGCGACTCGAGGATCTCGATCTGCGCGTCCTCGTTGTGCCGAGCGCGCTCGAGCAGGGTCGGCAGAGAGCCGATGTTGTGGGTTCCGAACACGACGTCGACGACCGGTGAGGTCTCCAGGATCCGATCCTGGTCCTTCTGCGCCAGGCATCCGCCCACAGCCACCTGCATGCGCTCGTTGCGCTTCTTGGGTCCCACGAGCTGGGAGAGGTTGCCGTAGAGCTTGTTGTCGGCGTTCTCGCGCACCGCGCAGGTGTTGAACACGATGAGATCCGGCTCGTCCTCCGGCTGGGCGGGGACGTAGCCGGCGGTCTCGAGCATCCCGGAGATCCGCTCGGAGTCGTGGACGTTCATCTGGCAGCCGAAGGTGCGCACCTCATAGGAGCGCGGGGCCTCGAGCACGGGGACCTCGGGGGCGAGCGTGGAGGGGCCGGTCTGGGCGGTATCGAGGCGGGGAGTCACGCGACAAGGATAGTGAGTCGGTCAAATCTCCCGCTCCCCCGCTGCACCGAGCCGAGGCCATCCTCCTCAGAGGCTCTCCGGCTCCTCGAGCAGGCCGTCATCGCCGGTGCCGTGGTCGTCCAGCACGCCGCGCACGACCTCGAAGGCCAGCCCTGGGGCGTAGCCCTTGCGCGCCAGGGCGGAGACCATGCGGCGGATGAGCTTCTGCTTGGCCTCGCGATCTGCCAGCTGCGCCTGAAGCGCCGGACCCGACGGCAGCTTGCGGCGCGCGAGCTCCACGGCATCCGCCCGCTCGTCGTCATCGGTGCGCTGGGCGAGGGCCTGCTCGACGAGGTCCCGGTCCACGCCCTTGCGCTGCAGCTCCATGCGCAGGGCCGGGCGGGCCAGCTTGCGGGTCTCCGCCCGCTGCCGGACGTAGGACTGCGCGAAGGCCTGATCGTCCACGAGCTCGACCTGCTCGAAACGATCCAGCACCGCCCGTGCCACGGACTCCGGGATGTCCTTGTCCGCGAGCTTGTCCTCGAGCTGCTGGCGCGACTTGGCCGAGGCGGTGAGCTGGCGCAGCACGATGGCGCGCGCCGTCTCATGCAGCTGCTCCTGCTGCTCAGCGGCCTCCGTCGGATCCGAGGGCATGTCGCGGTCGCTGCGCACGGCACGCCCCATGCGGCGGGCGCGCTGCTGGGCTCTGAGACGGCGGCGGTCGTAGTCCGACTCGCCGAGCTCATCCGCCAGCGTGTCCTGCGGCAGCTGATCGCTGTCCTGCACGGGCAGGTCGTCTGGGTCCACGAGGATCGGCGCTCCTGAGCTGTGTCTCTGGTCTGCAGGGTCTCTGGCCCGTGCGATCTCTGGTCAGATAGGTCTCTGGCCCGTGCGATCTCCGGTCAGCGGGCTGGGGCCTGGCGCAGCACCGTCATCGCGCTGTGGACAGGCACGAGCCCGGATCTGAGGCGAGCAGCCCCCGCTGCCCGAGCGGGCGGCGGGGGCTGGCTCAGCGCATCAGGCCGGCAGCCGCTCAGAAGGCGGCGTCCGCCGGGGCCTTCTCGGAGTCGCCGCCCAGCGGGGCATCGATGCCCGCGGTGGCGATCGCCTCCTGGTCGACCTCCTCGTTCGGGTCCTCGACGATGCCGAGCTTGACCAGCAGGCGCTGCTCGATCTCCTCGGCCAGCTCCGGGTTGTCCTTGAGGAACCGGCGCGAGTTCTCCTTGCCCTGACCGAGCTGGTCGCCCTCGTACGTGTACCAGGCACCGGACTTCTTGACGATGCCCTGCTCCACGCCCAGGTCGATCAGGCCGCCCTCGGTGGAGATGCCCTGGCCGTAGAGGATGTCGAACTCGGCCTGCTTGAACGGCGGGGCCATCTTGTTCTTGACGATCTTGGCGCGGGTGCGGTTGCCCACGGGGTTCGCACCGTCCTTGAGGGTCTCGATGCGGCGCACGTCCACGCGCACGGAGGCGTAGAACTTCAGCGCCTTGCCGCCCGTGGTGGTCTCCGGCGAGCCGAACATGACACCGATCTTCTCGCGCAGCTGGTTGATGAAGATCGCGGTGGTGTTCGAATGGGACAGGCGACCGGTGATCTTGCGCAGCGCCTGCGACATCAGGCGGGCCTGCAGGCCCACGTGCGAATCGCCCATCTCACCCTCGATCTCCGCCTTGGGCACCAGCGCCGCCACGGAATCCACCACGACGATGTCGATCGAGCCGGAGCCGACCAGCATGTCCATGATCTCGAGCGCCTGCTCGCCGGTGTCCGGCTGGGAGACCAGGAGGTTGTCGATGTCCACGCCGAGCTTCTGGGCGTAGACCGGGTCCAGGGCGTGCTCGGCATCGATGAAGGCCGCGATGCCGCCGGCGCGCTGGACGCTGGCCACCGCGTGCAGGGCCACCGTGGTCTTGCCGGAGGACTCCGGGCCGTAGATCTCCACGACGCGTCCGCGCGGGAAGCCGCCGGTGCCGAGGGCCACGTCCAGGGCGATCGAGCCGGTGGGGATGACCTCCACCTTCTGCGCCGGGCGCTCGCCCAGCTTCATGACCGAGCCCTTGCCGTAGCTCTTGTCGATCTGGGCCAGGACGGTCTCGAGCGCCTGCTCGCGGTCCGAGCCGCCGGAGGCAGCCGAAGCTGCGGACTTCTTGGGAGCCATCATTCACCTCGCGTGGATCGTGGGGGCGGGTCCGCTCGATGAGGGGCCCGACGGTGCTGCTGCGCACCAACGTATGGACGGGGTCCGACAGCACAAGACGGACCGTGGGGGCTGCCGATCAGCCGCCCCGAAGGGGCCTGCGACCAGCAGCTGTGGAGCCCGCGGGGCCCGCCGGCGCCGCCTCAGCACACCGAGATGCGGCCGGAGGCGGCGACCCTGCGGGCGCAGGCCCCACGATAGCCGATTCGAACACCTCTTCGAATGCAGCGGACCTGCGCGTGTCGCGACGGGTCCGCTTCAGGAGCGCGGCTCCTGGTCCGGCCCCCACTGCCGGGACTCGGGGACCTGCTGCTCGCGGCACAGCGCGAACCAGACGAGCTTGGGATCCTCGCCGTCGGCCAGCGCCTGCTCGGCGGTTCGGTGGCCGAGCTCCCCCAGCACGGTGTCGCGCACCAGGATCCGGCCCTGCGCCTGTCCGAACTCGTGGACGACCATCTCGTTGAACCTGCTCACGCGCATGCGGGCGATCGCTCCTCTTCAGATCGGATCCGAGCCGGACAGCCGACGGGCCCGGCACGGCGCAGGGCCCGGCGCCGTTGTCGGCACCGGGCCCTGCAGCTGGTCATGGGGCGGCGACCAGTCGGGTCGCCGCGGGAGGCGCTGGGCCTCAGGAGGCCTGGACGGTCCCCGCGAAGCTCGAGCCGAACTCCTCGTGCAGCTCCGCCGGCACCGTGTCCGGGGCGAAGTTGCCCTCGAGCTCGGCGATGTGATCGGCGACCTCGCGCAGCATGGCCGACACGGGGATGTCGAGTGCGGCGCAGATCGAGGCGAGCAGCTCGGAGGACGCCTCCTTCTGCCCGCGCTCCACCTCCGACAGGTAGCCGAGCGATACGCGTGCGGAGTGGGAGACCTCGCGCAGCGTGCGGCCCTGACGCTGGCGGACCGAACGCAGGACCTCACCGATCTCCTGACGCAGCACGACGGGCCGGGACTGCGCGGCCTCCGCCTCCGTCGTCGAAGTCTGGTCCATGTCCTTCCAGCGAATGATTCCGTTGACGGACACAGGGGTCTTGGTGGTGGTGATGATGTGGCTCCTCGGTCGTGCGGAGGACGAGGCCTCCGCGTTGTCCGAACCGGTCGGCGACCGGGCCCGGATGGCCCTCTCTGGGCCGTCGGTGGGTGCAACCGCCGACAGGACTCCATTGTTCCGTGCTCGACGGCCGTTCGGCTAGGAGTTCACTGGGAGGCGCCCAGGACCTCCACGAGCATCTCCAGGGCGGCCCGCACGCTCAGGCGGCGGATCTGCTCCCGATCGCCCTCGAGCCGCAGCAGCCGGGAGCTGAGCCCGCGAGGACCGGCGGCACCGAGCCACACCGTGCCCACGGGCTGCTCGTCGTGCGGCTCCGGCCCGGCCACTCCGGTGGTGGCGACCACGACGTCGACGCCCAGCGCGGCGCGGGCCCCGACGGCCATCGCCTCGGCGACCTCGGAGCTGACGGCCCCGGTGCGCTCGAGCAGCTGGGCTTCCACGCCCAGCACCCGCTGCTTGACCGCGTGCGAGTAGGACACGACCGACCCCTCGAAGGCCGCCGAGGCCCCGGGGACGGAGACGATCGCGGCGGCCAGGGCGCCCCCGGTCAGCGACTCGGCGGTGCCCAGGCTCAGCCCGGCTGCCGAGGCCGCGCGCACCGCGCGGGAGGCCAGCGATTCGACGGTCTCCTCGGCCAGAGCCTCATCGGCCCCCGACGGACGCCCGCCGTCCGCGGCGGTGCCGCTCGTCGTGTTCGCCGTGTCCACGGGCGATTCCCTGGGATCGCTCATCAGCTGTTGTCCACGGGCTTGCCGGCCGCCAGGGAATCGCGGCGCAGCTGGTACGCCTTCACCACGTAGTCCACGCCGGTGACCACGGTGACGATCGTGGCCAGGCCCATGAAGAACCAGCCGATCCAGGGCCACCACTGACCCACCACGGGAACGAGCGGGATGAGCAGGAACAGCAGCGCGATGGTCTGCAGGACGGTCTTGAGCTTGCCGCCCTTCGAGGCGGCCATCACGCCGTAGCGGATCACGGCGAAGCGCATGACGGTGATGCCCCACTCGCGGACCAGGATCACGATCGTGACCCACCACCACAGCTCGCCCATGGCCGACAGGACGATGAAGGCGGCCCCCGTGAGCAGCTTGTCCGCGATCGGATCGGCGATCTTGCCGAACGAGGTGATCAGCCCGCGGGCGCGGGCGATGTCGCCGTCGAGCTTGTCGGTGAACATGGCCAGGCCGAACACGCCCACGGCCGCCCAGCGCCACCCCAGCGAGGCCTCGCCGAACGAGCCGCCCAGCACGGCGAACCACACGAAGAACGGGACCATGACGATCCGCAGCGTGGTCAGCGCATTGGGCAGGTTCCAGTTGGACGGAGCGGGGCGTCCACCCTGATCGGCCGCTGCGGTCATGAAGTGCTCCTGTCCTGCGGCGCGCGATGCGCCGCGTCGGTCTGCGTGCGATGAGGCCTCCGGCGCGTCGTCGTCGCGGACGGCACAGCGCCGGAGGCTCGGCTCAGCGGCCGGTGAGCTGCCAGGCGTCCTGGCTGGACTCCTCGTCCGCGTCGTCGTAGTACTCGGCGGCGGCCTCGACGTCCGAGTCGTCCAGGGCGTCGGCGCCGGAGGACGCGATCTCACCGGAGCCGCCGGTGCCCTGATGCGGATGCGCCGGGGCGGGCTCGGCCGCGGTGGGGGGATCCTCGCCGCGGATGACGGCCAGGGTGGCGGCCAGGTCATCCGGACCCACCAGGACGTCGCGGGCCTTGGAGCCCTCCGACGGGCCCACCACCCCGCGGGACTCCATCAGGTCCATGAGCCGTCCGGCCTTGGCGAAGCCCACGCGCAGCTTGCGCTGCAGCATGGAGGTCGAGCCGAACTGCGTGGTGACCACGAGCTCGACCGCCTGCAGCAGGACGTCCAGATCGTCCCCGATGTCCTCGTCGATCTGCTTCTTGGGCTGCTCCTGGATGACGTCGTCGCGGTAGTGCGTCTGCATCTGCGACTTCACGTGCTCGACGACGTCGTGGATCTCGGACTCCGCCACCCACGCGCCCTGCACGCGCATGGGCTTGGAGGCGCCCATGGGCAGGAACAGTGCGTCGCCCTGTCCGATCAGCTTCTCCGCACCGGGCTGGTCCAGGACCACGCGGGAATCCGTGACCGAGGAGGTCGCGAACGCCATGCGCGAGGGCACGTTGGCCTTGATCAGGCCCGTGACCACATCCACCGACGGGCGCTGGGTGGCCAGCACCAGGTGGATGCCGGCCGCGCGCGCCAGCTGGGTGATGCGCACGATCGAGTCCTCGACATCGCGAGGGGCGACCATCATCAGGTCCGCGAGCTCGTCCACGATCACCAGCAGGTACGGGTACGGGCGGATGACGCGCTTGGAGCCCGGCTCGGGCTGGACCTTGCCCGCGCGCACGCCCTTGTTGAAGTCGTCGATGTGCTTGTAGCCGTAGCGCGAGAGGTCGTCGTAGCGGGCATCCATCTCCCGCACGACCCACTGCAGCGCCTCGGCGGCCTTCTTGGGGTTCGTGATGATCGGGGTGATCAGGTGCGGCACGCCCTCGTAGGCGGTCAGCTCCACGCGCTTGGGGTCGACCATCACCAGGCGGACCTCATCCGGGGTGGCCCGCATGAGCAGCGAGACGATCATGGAGTTCACGAACGACGACTTGCCCGCGCCGGTGGCACCGGCCACGAGCATGTGCGGCATCTTGGCCAGGTTCGCCACGACGAAGCCGCCCTCGACGTCCTTGCCCACGCCCATGACCATGGGGTGATCGTTCTTGCGCGCGGCCTGCGAGCGCAGTACGTCGCCCAGGGCGACGGTCTCGCGGTCGGTGTTCGGGATCTCGATGCCGATGGCGGACTTGCCGGGGATCGGCGAGAGGATGCGCACGTCCGCCGAGGCGACCGCGTAGGAGATGTTCTTGGACAGCGCCGTGACGCGCTCGACCTTGGTGCCGGCACCCAGCTCGATCTCGTAGCGAGTGACCGTGGGGCCTCGGGAGAACCCGGTGACCTCGGCGTCGACCTTGAACTGCTCCAGCACGCTGGTCAGCGCGGCCACGACGGCGTCGTTGGCCTCCGAGCGCTCCTTGGACGGCGGCCCCAGCACGAGCGAGGACGGGTCCGGCAGCGTGTAGGCGACATCGCCCTCGAGCTGCAGCTGCTCGGTGCGCGCCGGGATGGGCTCGACCGGAGTCTCCGCCCGGCGCACGACCGCTCGGCCCATGACGGGCTCGTGCTCGTCGACGCCCTGGTCGTCCACGAGCGCGGAGGAGCCGGAGCCGGCCGCGGTGTCCGAGGCGGCGGAGGCCGCCGCGCCGCCGGGCTCGAGTCCCTGCTCCGCCAGCAGCCTGCGCGCGGCCTGCTGATCGCGGGTGGGGCGCTTCTGCCCCGGACGCGGGCGCTCCTCCTGGGAAGCGGCAGCCGCGGCCGAGGAATCCTCCTGGGGGCTGGGCGCCTCTCCGGACTCGACGTCGTAGACGAAGCTCTCACCCGTGTCCCGCGCCGCTGGGCGACGGCTCGAGCGGCGGGGCTGCTGCTCGGCCTCCTGCCCCTCGGGACCGTCCGGCAGCACGGCCGTCTCGAAGGCCTCGTCGCCGTGGTAGGAGTCCAGCTCGGCTCGGCGCTGCGCGTCCTGCTTCTCCTGCCGCTTGCGAGCTCGCCGGGCCGCACGGGACTCGGGCTCGGCCTGGCGGTCATCGAGGTAGGAGCGGTCGTGCTCCTGCGCCGAGAGGTCGGTGCCCGCACGCCTGTGGGGCTCCGACTCCCCCACCAGGGTCCGCCAGGCTGCGCCCAGGCGCGGGCCGATCTGCGACAGCGGGGTCCCGGTGATGATCAGGACGCAGATCGCCAGCAGCAGCGCGCAGACGATCGCGGCGCCCACGGGCGTGATGACCCCGCCCAGCGGGCCGGCCATCAGGTAGCCGATGGCTCCGCCGGCGGTGAGGCGGGCCTGGAAGGAATCCGCGACGCCCGGCGAGCCGCCCAGCACGTGGGCGATCCCGCTGGCCGCCAGCAGCGCCAGGCTCAGGCCCAGCGCGATCCGGTTGTTCGGCGGGGTGGGCACGGGACGGCGGAAGATCCGCAGGGCGAAGCCGCCCAGAGCCAGCGGCAGCACGAGAGCCGCCCAGCCGATCAGCCCGGCGACCACCACATGGATGCCCGAGGCGGCGGCGCCCAGCACGGGCACGCCGGAGTCGTAGAGGCTCCACCACTCGACCACGGCGATCGCCGCGGCCAGGCACAGCAGCACCAGGGCTCCGCCGTCGCGACGGTCCTGGGGCTCCATATCGGTGCGCACGGTGCCGATGCGGCGCACGGCGCCGCCGACCAGGTGGGCGCCCCACAGCCAGAGCCCGAGGAGGGCATCGAGGATGCGCTCGCCGGCGCCGGGGCCTGCTGCGCGGGAGCTGGAGGACGTGGCGCGGGGGGACTTGGAGGATCCGCTCTTGGGCCTGGAGCCAGAGCCGCGCGACGTCGAGGCGCCCTTGCGGGCGGGGGAAGTACGAGTCGCCATGGCCCCCAGGGTAGTCGACGGCCCGCAGACGATGGCTCGTCTGCGGGCCGCGGTGTGGCCTGACCGCCCGGTGATCACGGGGCGGCGGCCGGGATCAGCTCCGGTCGGCCTCCAGCACGACCGGGACGATCATGGGCTTGCGGCGCAGCTTGCGCCCCACCCACGGGCCGATCGTGCGGCGCACCGTCTGCTGCAGCTGGTGCGTGGTGTGCTCGCGCTTGTCCTTGAGCGCGTCCTCGATCGCGGCGGTGATCTTGGGCTTGATCTCGTCGAACACACGATCGTTCTCGGCCACGCCGCGGGCGTGGACGTCCGGGCCGGTGACGACGGACTTGGACTTGCGGTCGATCACGACGACGATCGAGACGAAGCCCTCCTCGCCGAGCACGATGCGGTCCTGGAGGTCGTCCTCGGTGATCATGCCGACCGACGAGCCGTCGACGTAGACGAACTTGATGTCGCGGCGCCCGGCGATGCGCGCCCGGCCCTGCTTCATATCCACGCTGGTGCCGTTCTCGATCAGCAGCACGCTCTCCGGCGGCACGCCGGTGGCCTCGGCGAGCTCGCCGTTGGCCATGAGATGGCGGACCTCGCCGTGCACCGGCATGACCTGCTCGGGCTCGACGATGTTGTAGCAGTACAGCAGCTCGCCAGCCGAGGCGTGCCCGGAGACGTGGACCTTGGCGTTGGACTTGTGCACCACATGAGCGCCCATGCGCATGAGGCTGTTGATGATGCGGAACACGGAGTTCTCGTTGCCCGGGATCAGCGATGAGGCGAGGATGACGGTGTCGCCCTCCTGCAGCTGCACCCGGTGATCGCCGCGGGCCATGCGCGACAGCGCCGCCATGGGCTCGCCCTGGGAGCCGGTGCACATCACGACGATCTCGTCGTCGCGGTAGTTGTCGATCTTCTTCTGATCGACCAGCACGCCCTTGGGCACGTCCAGGTAGCCGAGCTCCTCGGCGATGCCCATGTTGCGCACCATGGACCGGCCCATCAGCACGACCTTGCGGTTGGCCGCGACGGCGGCGTCGAGCACCTGCTGCACGCGATGGACGTGCGAGGAGAACGACGCGACGACGACCTTCTGGGTCGACTTGGCGATGACGCCGGAGAGCACCGGCCCGATGTCCTTCTCGGTGGGCGTGAAGCCCGGGACCTCGGCGTTGGTCGAGTCGGTCAGGAACAGGTCCACGCCCTCCTCGCCCAGGCGGGCGAAGTGGCGCAGGTCGGTGATGCGGCCGTCGAGAGGAAGCTGGTCCATCTTGAAGTCGCCCGTGTGCAGCACCGTGCCGCCCTTGGTCCGCATGAAAACGGCCAGGGCGTCCGGAATGGAGTGGTTCACGGCGACGAACTCGCACTCGAACTCGCCCAGCTTCTCCACCTGGCCCTCGCGGACGGTCAGCATGAACGGCTTGATGCGGTGCTCCTGCAGCTTGGCCTCCACCAGGGCCAGGGTCAGCTGCGAGCCGAGCAGGGGGATGTCCGGGCGGCGCTTGAGCAGGTACGGGATCGCGCCGATGTGGTCCTCGTGGCCGTGCGTCAGCACGACCGCGACGACGTCGTCCAGGCGGTCCTCGATCTGGGAGATGTCCGGCAGGATCAGATCCACGCCGGGCTGGTGCTCCTCGGGGAAGAGCACGCCGCAGTCGACGATCAGCAGCTGGCCGTTGATCTCGAACACGGTCATGTTGCGTCCGACCTCGCCCAGGCCGCCCAGCGGGGTGACTCTCAGGGTGTCCTTGGACAGGGACGGCGGTGCCTTCAGGTCTTCGATCCAGTGGACCATGTGACCCCTTTCATGTGCGGTTGTCAGCGCGATCTCGCGCTGCTGGTCATTCAGTTGTTCATGTCATGGGTCCGCGCTCCGCCGCCCGAGGACGGGGCGGTGCGGAGCGCGGTTCGCCGACAGGCTGCGCCGTCGACTCGCTGCAGCGCAGCGGCAGGCACGGCTCAGGCGCCGATCGTGTCCTGGACGACGCTGCCCTCCAGGTCAGCGCGCATGACGGCGAGCTCGTCCTGGGTGGCCTCGACGTACGGCAGGCGCACGGTGTGCCCGGGCAGCATGCCCTGCCAGTGCAGGATCTGCTTGGCGGCCACCGCGCCGGGCACGTGAGTCATGGTCGCGCGGACCACGGGCTCCAGCTCGTAGGCCAGGCCGCGGGCCGTGGCCAGGTCATCGCTGCGCATGGCATCGATCATCCGGCGGAAGCGCGGGGTGTCCACGTGCGAGGTCACGCCGACCAGGCCCACGGCGCCGATGGCCATCCACGGGACGGTCAGGCCGTCGTCGCCGGAGTAGAACAGCAGATCGGACTCGGCCATGACGCGCGTGGCCTCCGTGAGATCCGCCTTGGCGTCCTTGACCGCGACGATTCTGGGGTGCTCGCCCAGCCGGATCAGCGTGTCCGCCGACAGTGGGATGCCCGTGCGGCCGGGGATGTCGTAGAGCATGATCGGCAGCTCGACGGAGTCGGCGACCTTCTCGAAATGCGCGACGACGCCGGCCTGCGTGGGCTTGTTGTAGTACGGGGTGACGATCAGCAGCCCGTCCATGCCGGCCTTCTGGGCCTGCTCGGACAGGTGCATGGTGTGCGCGGTGTCATTGGAACCCGCACCGGCCACCAGGGCGGCCCGATCGCCGACGGCCTCGCGCACGGCGCGGAAGACCGCCTCGTGCTCGTCATCCGTCATGGTCGAGTACTCCCCGGTGGTGCCGCCGACCACCAGGCCGTCGCAGCCCTGGCCCACCAGGCGCTGCGCGAGCGCTGCGGTGGAGTCCAGATCCACGGAACCATCGGTGCGGAACGGAGTCACCATGGCGGTGAGCAGGGTTCCGAACAGGGGCTTGTCGTGGTGCGCAGTCATGCGACCACCCTACCGTCTCCGTCAGTCACCGGTGCTGGCAGGGCCGCGCGGGGCGCGCCCTCGCGACAGGGCCACGGCATCGCGCATGCACCGGCGTGCGCGCGCAGTGTCCCCCGAGGCGCTGTAGGCCAGGCCGAGCCGGTACCAGCTTCGCCAGTCCCCGGGCGCGGCTTCGGCCTCCTGCGCCCAGCGCTCGAAGTCCTTGTCTGCGGCCTCGCGCACGATCCGCCCGCTGGGGCGCCGCGGCAGGTCCTCGGGCAGTCCGCCCTCCGCCTCCAGACGACGGCCGAGGCCCTCTAACCGGGAGCCGAAGACGACCTCGCGGACCAGCGCCCACACGCCGAGCACGGGCAGGACGATCATCCCGATCGCCAGCAGCTTGGAGACCAGCACGTCCGAGCTCAGCAGGATCCACGCCCGCTGCAGGCTCAGTCCCAGATACAGGGCCAGCAGCGCTGCCATGATCGCGGCCAGCGCCTTGCCCTGGGCGCGAGCCTCGAGCAGCGTGAACACGCCGGCGAAGGCCACGACCACCAGGATCCAGACCTTGGACGCGCTCGGCAGCGGGAGCAGAAGCAGGCTCAGCAGCGCTGCGACGAGCACCACCCAGCCCAGCCGCCGCAGCGGACTCCGCGACTGCCGGACGTCCTCGGCGCTCACGCGTCCAGGTCCAGGTAGCCGTCGAGCCCGTGGGTCAGCCCCGGGCGCTGCCCGACGGTGCGCACGCCCAGCAGCACGCCGGACATGAAGGACACGCGGTCGAACGAGTCGTGGCGGATGCTCAGCTGCTCCCCCACGGAGCCCAGCAGCGTCTCCTGGTGCGCGACCAGTCCGCGCAGGCGCACCGAGTGGACGTGGATGCCGTCCACGACGCCCCCGCGAGCGCCCGTGGGATCGGTCTGGGTGGCATCCGGGGAGACGGGCACACCGGCCTCCTCCCGCTCGGCGGCCATCAGCGCGGTCGTCCGCGCCGCGGTGCCCGACGGGGCGTCGACCTTGTCCGGGTGATGCAGCTCCACGATCTCTGCCGATTCGAAGAACCGAGCCGCCTGAGCCGAGAAGCGCATGGCCAGCACCGCGCCGATCGAGAAGTTCGGGGCGATCAGCACGCCCACCTCCGGGTGCTCGCCCAGCAGCTGCTCCAGGCGGGCCAGCTTCTCGTCGTCCCATCCGGTCGTGCCCACGACGCAGTGGATGCCGTGCTCCACGCCGAAGCGGACGTTGTCCTCCGAGGCCGCGGGCACCGTCAGGTCGATCAGGACCTCCGCCTGCGCGTCCACGAGCCCCTGCAGGCTGTCGCTGTGATCGATGGCCGCCACGAGGTCCAGTCCCTCGGCGGCCTCGACGGCCTTGACGGCCTCCGAGCCCATGCGCCCGTGGGCGCCCAGGACGGCCACGCGCAGTCCGCTCGCAGTGTTCTCGCTCATGCTGTGCTCCTTCGCTGCGCCGCCGATCGGCGGCTCGGATGGTGATCGTCCCGCATGCCGTGCGGGCGGGCGCCTGGCCGGGGGCTCACTGCCCGTCGGGGGGCTGCACGACCTGCACGACGGCGGGGCCCTCCGCGAGCTCGGCGGCCAGGCGCTGGACGTCCTGCGCGGTCACGGAGCGGACCCGGTTCATGGTCTCCTCGAGATCAACGAACTCGCCGATGCCCAGCTCCGCCGAGCCCAGGCGGCTCATGCGCGAACCGGAGTCCTCCAGCGCCATGACGGTCCCGCCGGCCAGCTGCCCGACGACCTTGGCCAGCTCGCGCTCCCCCGGGCCGTCGGCGGCCAGCTCCTGGAGCTGGGCCTGCATCAGCTCCAGCACCTCGTCGGTGCGCGCGGGCGCGCAGCCGGCGTACATCCCGAAGTATCCCGCATCCGAGTAGGAGCCGGAGAAGGAGAACGTGCTGTAGGCCAGCCCGCGCTTCTCCCGGATCTCCTGGAACAGCCGCGAGGACATGCCCCCGCCCAGCGCGGCGTTGAGCACGGTCATGACGTAACGGCGCTCGTCGCCGGTGACGAGGCCGGGGCGCCCGATCACCACATTGGACTGCTCGACCGGGCGGTGCAGCAGGTGACGGCCCCACTCGGGGCTCAGCTGTGCCAGGCCGTCGAGCTGCCCCGAACGACGGGCCCGCGGACGGCCGGGAGCCTCGGGGTCCCAGCCGGCGCGGGCCAGGCGCTCGCGCACCTCCTCGACCACGCGGTCGTGATCCAGGCCGCCGGCGGCGGTGACCACGAGGTTCTCCGGGCGGTAGTGCTCCTGCCAGTGCTCGAGCACGCGCTGGCGGGCCACCCCGGTGATCTCCTCGGGCGTGCCCCCGATGGGGCGCGAGAGCGGGTTGCCGTGCAGAACGTGCTCGACGAAGTGCTCGAAGGCCACGTCCGTGGGGTCGTCCTGGTCCATGGCCAGCTCCTCGAGGATGACCCCGCGCTCGCGCTCGAGCTCATCGGTCTCCAGCAGCGGCGCGGTGACCATGTCCGCGAGGACGTCGATCGCCATGGGCAGGTCCTCGGAGAGCACCCGCGCGTAGTAGCACGTGGACTCCTTGGCCGTGGCGGCGTTCGACTCGCCGCCGACCTCGTCGAAGGCCTCCGCGATCTGCAGCGCGCTGCGCCGGGCGGTCCCCTTGAACAGCAGGTGCTCGAGGAAGTGCGTGGAGCCCAGGTGACCGGGCCGCTCGTCGCGCGAGCCCACCCCCACCCAGAAGCCCACGGAGGCAGAGAGCAGCCCGGGCATGGACTCGGTGAGGATCCGCACGCCGTTGGGCAGTACGGTGCGGCGCACGGCGGCACCGCCGTCGCCGGACCAGACCAGCTCGGGCGAGTGCGTACCGGCGGGGTCCGGCGGGCGCAGCTCCAGCGCATACGACATGTGGGGGCTCGACTCCTGACGGCGATGAGGGATGGCCCCGGGGGCCGCAGCCGCGGCTCCTCTCGGGAACCCGTCGAGTCTAGGACCAGGCTCTCGGGGCGGCCAACTGCCGGCTCAGCCCTCGATCTCGGTCCGGGACCCCGATCTGGGGGCCCGGATGAACAGGGAGAGCACCACGCAGACCACGTCCAGCGGCAGACGGCGCGGGGCCCCACATTGCGCAGCCTGGCCAGACCCAGCAGGCCCGAGGCGGCCACCAGGGTCATGGTCACCGCCATCATCAGGGGTAGCACCACGGCCGTGCCCGCGCCCTGGAAGAGCTGGTCGAGCAGCAGGACCCCGAACCACGGCGCCAGCGCGGCCAGCAGGGTGCCGAGCAGGAACGCGGCGACGGCGACGATGAAGACCGCCCGGGTCGAGAACCGCTCGAGCCTCCAGCCCGTGGTGGGCATGACGACGGCCATCGTCAGCATGAAGCCGGTGAGCAGCCACTGGGCGGTGGCCGCGGAGACGTGGAACTCGCCCCGTCCTGAGGCGGACGGCTGTCTGAGGTGTGTGCGGACAAGGCATTCGCTTCCACGTGCGGAAGGCGCCGACCAGGGGAGACGGCCCGTTGCCTCAGCATCAGGCCCGCCTCGACCGTACCCCGGATCCCGAGTCCGCACGCCGCCCGCAGACATGCCTCCCCCGAGGGGCTCAGACGGGTCGGGCCCCGCATCCACGGCGGATGCGGGGCCCGGGGCCTCGTGCGGCTCAGGTGCGAGCCGGTGGAGGGATCACTCGGCGGCGGAGTCCTCGTCCGCCTCAGCGGCGGCGTCGTCGGCCACGACCGGCGAGAGCGAGAGCTTGCCGCGGTCATCGACCTTGGTGATCTCGACCTGGACCTGCTGGCCCACGCCCACGACGTCCTCGACGTCGTTGACGCGCTTGCCGTCGTTGAGCTTGCGCAGCTCGGTGACGTGCAGGAGGCCGTCGCGGCCCGGGGTCAGCGAGACGAAGGCGCCGAAGGTCGTGGTCTTCACGACCGTGCCCAGGTAGCGCTCCCCCACCTCGGGGACCTGCGGGTTGGCGATCGCGTTGATCGCCGAGCGCGCGGCCTCGGCCGAGGGGCCGTCCACGGCGCCGATGAACACGGTGCCGTCGTCCTCGATGGAGATGTCCGCGCCAGTGTCCTCCTGGATCTGGTTGATCATCTTGCCCTTGGGGCCGATGACCTCGCCGATCTTGGAGACGGGCACGTTGACCGTGATGATCCGCGGGGCGTACTCGGACATCTCGTCCGGTGCATCGATCGCGGAGGCGATCACGTTGAGGATGGCCAGGCGGGCATCGCGGGCCTGGGCCAGGGCGGCGCCCAGGACCTCGGCGTCGATGCCGTCGAGCTTGGTGTCCAGCTGGATGGCCGTGACGAACTCGGAGGTGCCGGCGACCTTGAAGTCCATGTCGCCGAGCGCGTCCTCCGCGCCCAGGATGTCGGTCAGCGCGACGCTGGCCGGCTTGCCGTCGACCTCGCCGGTGATCAGGCCCATGGCGATGCCGGCCACCGGGGCGCGCAGCGGCACGCCGGCGTTGAGCATCGACAGGGTCGAGGCGCAGACCGAGCCCATGGAGGTCGAGCCGTTGGAGCCCAGGGCCTCGGAGACCTGGCGGATCGCGTAGGGGAACTCCTCGCGCGACGGGATCACGGGGGCCAGTGCGCGCTCGGCCAGAGCGCCGTGGCCGATCTCGCGGCGCTTGGGCGAGCCCACGCGGCCGGTCTCGCCGGTGGAGTACGGCGGGAAGTTGTAGTGGTGCATGTAGCGCTTGGACTTCACCGGCGACAGCGAGTCGATCTGCTGCTCGAGCTTGAGCATGTTCAGCGTGGTGACGCCCATGATCTGGGTCTCGCCGCGCTGGAAGATCGCCGAGCCATGCACGCGCGGCAGGATCTCCACCATGGCGGTCAGCTCGCGGATGTCGCGGGGGCCGCGGCCGTCGATGCGCACGTTCTCGGAGAGCACGCGCTGGCGCACGGTGTGCTTGGTCAGGGCCTGGTAAGCGTCGTTGACCTCGTCGGCGCGCTCGGCGAAGGGCTTGCCCTCACCGGTCAGCTCCTCCAGGACGGACTGGTGCAGGGCGTCGGTGGCGTCCTCGCGCTCCTGCTTGCCGGCGATCGAGTAGGCCTCCACCAGGCGCTGGCCCACGGCGTCCTTGACGGCCTGGGCGACGTCGTCGCCGTGGCCGCCGAAGCGCGGCAGCTCCATCTCGGGCTTGCCGGCGCGGGCCTTGAGGTCCGACTGGGCCTGGCACAGCGCCTTGATGAAGGGCTTTGCGGCGTCGAGGCCCTCGGCCACGATCTGCTCGGTGGGCGCCACGGCGCCCTGGCCCTTGATGAGCTCCCACGAGCGGTCGGTGGCTTCGGCCTCGACCATCATGATCGCGACGTCCTCGGTGCCATCGGCCTTGGTGACCACGCGGCCGGCCACGGCCATGTCGAACACGGCGTTCTCGAGCTGGGAGTGCTTGGGGAAGCAGACCCACTGGTGGGTGCCGTCGGCCTCGGCCATCAGGGCCAGGCGCACGCCGCCGACCGGGCCGCCGAAGGGCAGGCCGGACAGGGTCGTGGACATCGACGCGGCGTTGATCGCAATGGTGTTGTAGATCTCGTCGGGGTCGATCGCCAGCACAGTCACGACGACCTGGACCTCGTTGCGGATGCCCTTCTGGAAGGCGGGGCGCAGCGGGCGGTCGATCAGGCGGCAGGCCAGCACGGCGTCGGTCGAGGGACGGCCCTCGCGGCGGAAGAACGAGCCGGGGATGCGTCCGTCGGCGTACATGCGCTCTTCCACGTCCACGGTCAGCGGGAAGAAGTCGAAGCCCTCGCGGGGCTTCTTGCCCACCGCGGTGGTGGACAGCAGGGTGGTGTCATCGTCGATGGACACCAGGGTGGAGCCGGCTGCCTGCTGCGCGAGCAGACCGGTCTCGAAGCGCACGACGCGCTGGCCGTAGCGGCCGTTGTCGATGACGGCTTCGGCGGACTGGATCTCGGGACCCTCCAAGGGCCACCTTCCTTTCGTCGCGATCGTCTCCACGATCGGGGTGATCTGGCAGTGTCCGATCCGCCCCGCTCGCACGGCGCACGGTCTTCGATCGAAGTCCACGGCCGCGGCAGCGAGGCTGCGGGGATTCCGTGGACCACTGTCGAGGACCGGGACGCGGGCGTCGTGCGGGCCGGATCGACGAGGACGGCTGGAGCCGTCCATCGCGGATGCCCTGCGGACCCATCCGTGGGCCCCGGGGCTTGTTCGTGCAGACCCAGCCTGACAGGTCCGCGACGCGCGGACCAGCATTGAGGGGCTGCGAATGTTCGTCCGGACGCTCAGCCGGTGGGCGGGCGTCGGCGGCGGATGTGGCGGGATCCGCGCCCGTAGACCACGAGCGGGACCGCCGCGAGCTGCGTGGCGGCCCCGCCCGAGGCAAGGGTCAGAATGCGATCAGCGGCGCAGGCCGAGACGCTGGATCAGCGAGCGGTAGCGCTCGATGTCCGTGTTCTGCAGGTAGGTCAGCATGCGACGACGGCGACCGACCATGGCCATGAGGCCGCGGCGGGTGTGGTGGTCGTGCTTGTGCGACTTGAGGTGCTCGGTCAGATCCGAGATCCGGCGAGTCAGGACCGCGACCTGGACCTCGGGCGAACCGGTGTCGCCCTCGTGGGTCGCGTACTCCTCGATGATGGACTGCTTGACAGCTGCGTCGAGTGCCATGTGTGAACTCCTTCGGGGTCCAGTGCCGTGCGTCCCGGCTGCGAAGGTGATCGCGCCGGGGCAGGAGCTCGCACGAGCGGATCGTGCGGACTCAGGGGCCCGTCCGCCACGGACTGCAGGCGGACCGCCGATCATGGTAGCAGGCGCGCGCCACACGGGCTGTGAGCCGGACGATGTCCGGGGACAGTGCAAGACTGGAGGGCGAACCCCTCCGGGCCCGTTCCGCTGCGGCCCCGGCGCACCGTCCCCGAGCAGTGAGGAGTGGGCCCATGACCGAGTCCGCAGACAGCCGCGAGTCCGAGACCACGCAGATCGATCCGGCCCTGGCCGACCAGGTGGGCGTCTCCGAGCGCCGCCACACCCTCAACGACGGCCACCAGCTGCCGCAGATCGGCATGGGCACCTACCCCATGGACGACGCCGATGCCGAGGTCGGCGTCTACGAGGGCATCAACCGGGGCTTCCGCCTGATCGACACCGCCGTGAACTACGGCAACGAGATCGGCGTGGGCCGCGGCATCGCCCTGGCCGGGCTGCCCCGCGACGAGGTCTTCGTGACCACCAAGATCCCCGGCCGCGATCAGGGCGACGAGGCCACGGTGCGCGCCAGCGTGGAGGGCTCGCTCGAGCGGCTGGGCCTGGACCGCCTGGACCTGCTGCTGATCCACTGGCCCAATCCCCAGCAGGACAAGTACGTGCAGACCTTCCGGACCATGCTCGCCCTGCGCGAGGAGGGCCTGGTCCGCTCGGTCGGCGTCTCCAACTTCACCCCGGCCCACGTGGATCGCCTGATCGCCGAGACCGGCGAGACCCCGGCGGTCAACCAGGTCGAGCTGCACCCGCAGTACCAGCAGGAGGCCCTGCGCGCCCACCACCACGACAAGCGGATCCTGGTGCAGGCCTGGTCGCCGCTGGGGCGCAAGACCGACATCCTCGACCACGAGTGGCTCGCCGAGATCGCCGGGCAGGTCAACCGCACCCCGGCCCAGGTCATCCTGCGCTGGGAGATCCAGTCCGCGGTGCTGCCGATCCCCAAGTCCTCGAACCCCAAGCGCATGGCCGAGAACCTCGACGTCTTCGGCTGGGAGCTCAGCGATCAGCAGATGGAGCGCATCCGCCTGCTGCACACCGGTCTCTCCGGCTCGGGCTTCGACCCGGACGAGCACGAGGAGATGTGAGTCGGGCGCGCTGACCGCGCGCTTTGCCTGATGGACTTTGGGCCGCTCGGGGACTCCCCCGGGCGGCCCTCAGTCCGTCTCTGCCTCTGGTCGTTCAGGCGGCGGCGCCTGCAGCGCGCCGTCAGGGGGCGACGTCGGCCATGCCCTCCGGGTGCTGGGCCAGGATCTTGCGGGTGTTCTCCACGTCCAGGCTCATCTGCTGCACGAGCTTCTCCACGCCCTCGTAGGCCACCATGCCGCGCAGGCGGGCGATGAACTCCACGATGACCTCCTGGCCGTAGAGGTCGAAGTCCTCCACCCGCTCGCGGGGCCGGTCGATCACGTGCGCCTCGACCACCCGGGAGACGCCCTCGAATGTGGGGTTGGAGCCCACCGAGACCGCCACCGGCCAGCGCTGTCCGGAGGCGTCGGTGAGCCAGCCGGCGTAGACGCCGTCGGCGGGGATGTAGCCGTCGGAGTCCGGGGCGAGGTTGGCCGTGGGGAAGCCGAGCTCGCGACCGCGCGCGGCGCCGTGGACCACGGTGCCGCGCATGCGGTGCGGACGACCCAGCAGGCGTGCGGCGTCCTCGACGTCGCCGGCGATGAGGCGCTCGCGGATCCAGGTCGAGGAGATCCGCCGGTCCTCAGGATCATGGTCGGTGTCCTCCTGCGAGGAGACGGGGCCGTCGACCCCGACCAGCGGGAGGTTCGTGGTGCGCAGCTGGGCCGGCACAGTGCCGCAGCACTCGAGATCCTCGACCACGACGACGTCGAAGCCGTGCTCGGCGCCGAAGCGGCGCAGGGCGGAGACATCGCCCTGATTGCCGCGCCCGAACCGGGCGTCGGCGCCCACGACCACGCAGCAGGCGCGCAGCCCGCGCAGCAGGTACCGCCTCATGAACTCGAGCGGGTCCTGCGAGGCGAAGGCGAGGTCGTAGTGCTGCACGAGCACAGCGTCCACGCCGAGCTGCTCCATGGCATCGACCTTGTCCGAGGTGCCCATGATCTGGCCCCGGTACTGATCCGGGCGGTGCACCAGGGCCGGGTGCGGGTCGAAGGTCAGCACGACCGAGCTGGCGCCCTCGCGCTGTGCGCGCTCGACGGCCATCCCCAGGACCTCCTGGTGCCCGCGATGGACGCCGTCGAAGTTCCCGACGGTGACCACGCAGGGCCCGAGGTCCTCGGGAAGCTCGGACAGGTCGTGCAAGCGATGCAACGGGTCTCCTCGGCAGGCGCGGCGTCGTCCGTCAGGACGACGTCCGCGATGCGGATCTGGGCGGTCGGACGGTGGTGGGCTCAGCGGATCGCGGGCTGCGGATGGGGCCGGCGGGCCTCATCCGGACGGGCACCGCTCGGCACTCGCTCCAGGGTAGTCGCTGACACCGACTCCCCGGCGGGTCGGATGCCTCAGGCCGGTGCCGGGCCGCCCCAGGGCTCGGACGGGCTGCGGTCATCGGCATCGGTCAAGGTCGCGATCCAGGTGTCGCGCAGCTGGCCCCGCTGCTCCATGTAACCGCGGACCAGAACGGGCGTGGAGAAACCGAGCTTCCAGGCGAGCTTGCGCGAGGCCCAGTTGCCGTCGAAGGCCAGCCAGTGCAGGTGCGTGAGCCCCATGGTGCCGAACGCGTGATCGATCACCAGGCGGCAGGCCGCCTCGGCGGAACCCGTGCCGCGGGCATGCGGGCCGAAGTTCAGGCCGATGTCCGCTGCACCGGCGCGCAGCCGGCACAGCTCGATCGTCCCGAGGAAGCGGCCCTGGGGATCCTCGGCAGCCCAGTTGATCGCCGATCCGGCCTTCAGCGCGCCCGGCACGTACTCCCGGATGTACCACAGCGCCGACTCCACGCCGTAGGGCTCGGGAACGGTCGTCCAGCGCACAGCCACCGGGTCCTGGCAGTTCGCGGTCAGAGCCTCGGCGTCGGCGGGGGTCAGCTCCCGCAGGGTGAGGGCCCCGTCGGTGAGCCGCGGGACGCTGAGCCCCTGGCTGGTGCTGGCGGCGGTGTCGTCGGTGCTCATGCGCGGTCTCCTGCGGTCTCGGTGGAGCGGTCGGTGAGGGGGCGGGTGCGGCGCAGCCAGATCAGCCCCACGATCGGCAGCAGCAGCGGGATATAGCCGTAGCCCTGGCCGAAGTGCGACCAGACGGTCTCATCGGCGAACAGCTCCGGGGCGGCGAAGGTCATCGCGCCGATGCCGAGCACGCCGATGAGCTCCACCAGCACGGCACCCGTGGCGATCCGATGCCAGCCAGGCCCGGTCTTCGCCAGCGCCACTGCGGCCACCACGTAGACGGTCGCGGAGAACAGCGAGAGCAGGTAGGCCAGCGGAGCGACGTCGAACTGGGTGAGGATCTGATACAGCGAGCGCACTCCGGCCGACAGCGAGAAGATCCCGTAGACCACGATGATCACCCGGCCCAAGCCCGAGGACTTCGGGTCGGTGCGCCGTGCGCCCTCCCGCGGCCCGAAGCGCGACTGCAGTCGCCCGGGAGGCTCCGGCTCGGAGCAGGCGGAGCGCGGGCTCTCAGGGTCGGTGTGCTGCATGGCGTCCTCTCGACTCACTGGTAGTACCAGATGAAGTTCATCCGGTACACCATCACGATGATCGTGGGGCCCGTGGCCGCCAGGATCCAGTTGGACCAGCTCGAGCGCTCCACGAGCGACCAGATGAAGGTGCCCGCCGGGATCAGCAGCGCCGTCAGCAGGTAGCCCCAGTACTCGAGCGCCGAGCCCGAGGCCGCCGGACCGAGGATCCCCAGGAAGATCGAGCCGATCAGGTAGACGAGCAGGAAGGCCTCCAGCACGAGCACGGAGCCCTGCGTGGCATCTCCCGGGGGCCGCTTGCGCAGCGCCTCCACGGCGCAGATCAGCGTCGAGAGGCCGCCCAGGACCACCGAGGCCCAGAACCACCCGTCATATCCCCACAGCATCCGTGTCTTCTCTGCTTCCTGTCCTGCGGCCGCCGTGGCGACCGGCCCGTTCTCAGCCCTGCGCCTGGAAGACCAGGACCGACTTGGCGGTGCGCTCCTCGGCGTGTCCGCGATCCTCGAGCAGGGCCACCACGTGGCCCTGCGGATCGAAGCCTGCGGTGAGCTCCCCCGGTCCGGTGCCGGTGGGTCCGATGCGCTTGCCCTGCCCGATCTCCACCGATTGCTGCGCGGTGAGCTCACGGGTCGGGAACATGGCCCGGGCCGCCTCATCGAGCGAGGTGGACGGCACCGCTGCTCCCCCGGCGACGATCCCGGTGAGCGCCTCCAGCTCCTGGGCCTGCTCGAGGCCCAGGGCGCCCACACGGGTGCGGCGCAGCGCGCTGAGGTGACCGCCGATCCCCAGGGCCTCGCCGAGATCGCGGGCGATCGCCCGGATGTAGGTCCCCGACGAGACGTCCAGGACGGCGTCGAGCTCCAGGGCATCGCGGTCCCTGCGGATCTCCGTCACGTCGAAGCGCGAGACCGTGATCGGCCGCGCCTCGAGGGCGACCTCTTCCCCCGCGCGCACGCGGGCGTAGGAGCGCTTGCCGTCGACCTTGATCGCCGAGACCGCGGACGGGACCTGCTCCAGGTCTCCGGTCAGCTCGACGACGGCCGCGCGGATCTGCTCGTCCGTGACGGCCGCGACGTCGCTCGGATCCGCGGTGCCGGTGAGCTCGCCCTCGGCGTCGTCGGTGACGGTGGTGGCGCCCAGGCGGATGGTGGCCTCGTAGGTCTTGTCCGCGCCCACCAGGTGGGTCAGCAGCTTGGTCCCGCGCCCGACGCCCACGATCAGCACACCGGTGGCCATGGGGTCCAGAGTCCCGGCGTGGCCGACCTTGCGCGTCCCGCACAGCCGGCGCATCCGCCCGACGACGTCGTGGCTGGTCCAGCCCTTCGGCTTGTCCACGACCACGAGTCCCTCGGGCACGGTCAGCGAGGAATCGGGGCGCGGCGTCTGCGCGCTGCGCCCCGATCCGCCCGCCTGCGGCTCAGCGCTCACGAGTGCCGCTGGGATCCTCGTCGTCGGCCTCAGCGGCCGCGGACTGGGCGTCGTCGGCCTCGTCCGTGCGGTAGGAGTTCTCGCCGTTGGCGTAGGTGGCCCCGGCCGCAGAGGCGGCGACAGCGGCGTCCTTCTCCTTGGCCCGGCGCAGGACGTCCTCCAAGTTGGAGGCCGCCTCCGGGATCTCATCGGCCACGAACTCGAGCGTGGGCGTGAGCCGGGCGGTGATGTTCTTGCCGACCTCGGCGCGCAGGATGCCCTTGGCGGACTCCAGAGCACGGGCCGAATCGGCCTTCTCCTCGGCGCTGCCGTAGACCGTGTAGTAGACGGTCGCGTGCTGCAGGTCGTTGGTCACGCGTGCGTCGGTGATGGTCACGAAGCCCAGGCGCGGGTCCTTGACCCGGCGCTCCAGTGCCTTGGCCACGATCACCTTGACGCGGTCTGCCATGCGGGAGGCCCGCTGTGCATCGGCCATGATCTCTCCAGTTCTCGCGCACGGACCCGCGGGCCAGTGCGCTGCAGTGCAGTGTCAGGGGCGGCACCGCGACGGTGCCGGAGCGTGCGGCCCGCAGCGCGGGACCGAGCCGTCCGCCCGAGGGCGGCTGCGGAACGGAACCTGCGATGCGGGCCGCACGAGGGATCGACGACGATCAGGCGCGGGGCTTCTCCTGCATCTCCCACGTCTCGATGACGTCGCCTTCCTTGATGTCGTTGAACGACCCCAGGCCGATGCCGCACTCGTAGCCGTCGCGGACCTCGGTCGCGTCGTCCTTGAAGCGGCGCAGCGACTCGATGGTCAGGCCCTCCTTGACGACGTTGCCGTCGCGCACCAGGCGGGCCTTCGCGTTGCGGCGGATGAGCCCCTCGGTGACGTACGAGCCGGCGATCGAGCCCCACTTGGAGGACTTGAACACCTCGCGGACCTCGGCCTTGCCGAGCTCCACCTCCTCGTACTCCGGCTTGAGCATGCCCTTCAGGGCCGCCTCGACGTCGTCGATGGCGTTGTAGATCACCGAGTAGAACTTCATCTCGACGCCCTCGCGGTCGGCGAGCTCGGTGACGCGCTCGGCCGGTCGGACGTTGAAGCCGATGATCACGGCGTTGTCGACCGTGGCCAGGTTGACGTCGTTCTGCGTGATCGCACCCACACCGCGGTGGATGACGCGCAGCTGGACCTCGTCCGGAGCCACCTCGATCTTCAGCAGCGAGTCCTCGAGCGCCTCGACGGCACCGGAGACATCGCCCTTGATGATGAGGTTGAGCGTGTCGATCTTGCCCTCGGCCACGACCTGGTCGAACGACTCGAGCGTGACGCGCTTGCGGCGCTTGGCCAGCAGGGCGTTGCGATCGGCCGCCTGGCGCTTCTCCGCGATCTGGCGAGCGGTGCGCTCCTCCTGGGTCGCGATGAAGGTGTCGCCGGCGCGCGGCACCGTGGACAGGCCGAGCACCTGCACCGGACGGGAGGGACCTGCCTCCTCAACCGCAGCGCCCGTCTCGTCGAACATGGCGCGGACGCGGCCGTGAGCCCCGCCTGCGACGATCGAGTCGCCCACGCGCAGGGTGCCCGACTGGACCAGGACGGTGCAGACCGCGCCGCGGCCCTTGTCCAGGTTGGCCTCGATGGCCACGCCGCGGGCGTCCTTGTTCGGGTTCGCCTGCAGCTCCAGGGCGCCGTCGGCCGTCAGCACGATCGACTCGAGCAGCTCGTCGATGTTCTGGGACTGGCGGGCGGAGACGTCGACGAACATGGTGTCGCCGCCGTACTCCTCCGGCACCAGGCCGTACTCGGCCAGCTGACCGCGGATCTTCTCCGGGTTCGCCTCGGGCTTGTCGATCTTGTTGACCGCGACCACGATCGGCACGTTCGCCGCCTGGGCGTGGTTCAGGGCCTCGACCGTCTGCGGCATGACGCCGTCGTCGGCGGCCACCACGAGCAGGGCGATGTCCGTGACCTGCGCACCGCGGGCACGCATGGCGGTGAACGCCTCGTGACCCGGGGTGTCGATGAAGGTCAGCGCGCGATCCTCGCCGTCGACCTCCTGGGACACCTGGTAGGCGCCGATGTGCTGGGTGATGCCGCCGGCCTCGCCCTCGATCACGCGGGTGTTGCGGATGGCATCCAGCAGTCGGGTCTTGCCGTGGTCGACGTGGCCCATGACGGTCACGACAGGAGGACGCTTCTCGAGCTGCTCCTCGCCCTCGGCGGCCTGCTCGGCCTCGAGGTCGATGTCGAAGGACTCGAAGAGCTCGCGCTCCTCGTCCTCCGGGGAGACGATCTGGATGACGTAGCCCAGCTCGGCGCCCAGCGCCTCGAAGGTCTCCTCATCCAGCGACTGGGTCTGCGTGGCCATCTCACCGAGGTGGATGAGCACGGTGACCAGCGAGGCCGGGTTCGCGTCGATCTTCTCCGCGAAGTCCATCAGCGAGGCACCGCGGCGCAGGCGCACCACAGTATTGCCGTCGCCGTGCGGCACCGAGACGCCGCCGACCTTGGGAGCATTCATCTGCTCCAGCTCCTGGCGCTTGGCGCGCTTCGACTTGCGGCCCTTGCGCGAAGGACCGCCGCGACCGAAGGCGCCCTGGGTGGCGCCGCGACCGCCGCGACCGGGGCCGCCGCCGGGGCGGAAGCCGCCGCCCGGACCGCCGCCGGGTCCACCGGGGCCGCCGCGCCGACCGCCGCCGGCACCGCCGCCGCGGGCCGGACGGGAGCCGACCGGAGCCACGTTGCTGGTGTGGCCCGGCATCATGTTCGGGCTGGGGCGCGGACCGCCCGGACGGGGACCGCCTGCACCGGCACCCTGGCCGGGGCGCGGGGCACCCGGACGAGGTGCACCGGGACGAGGACCGCCCTGACCAGCCTGACCCGGACGCGGGGCGCCAGGACGGGGACCGCCCTGACCAGCCTGGCCGGGGCGCTGCGTGCCCATGCCCTGCTGGGCGGCGAACGGGTTGTTGCCCGGACGCGGGCCGCCCTGCGAGCGAGCGGGGCGCTGCGCCCCGCCGGCCTGCTTGGGCGTGAACGGGTTGTTGCCCGGGCGGGGACCGCCCGGCTTGGGAGCCGCGCTGCCCGGCTTGGGGGCGGGCTTGCTCGGGGCCTCGGGTGCGGGAGCCTGCTCGACCGAGGGCTTCTCGGCGGCGGGCTTCTCCGGCTGGGCCGCGGCCGGCTCGGACTCGGCGGCAGGCGCCGGCGGCGCCTGCTCAGCAGGCTTGGCCTGCTCCTCGGTCTTCTGCTCGGGCTGCGCGGTCTGACCGGCGGTCGCCGGCGTGGGGACCGACTGTCCGGGCTTCGGTGCGGAGGACGCGCCGGGCTTGGCGCCGCCTGCCGGCTTGGCACCGGTCGAGGACGGCTTGGCGGCGGGCTTGGAGGTCTCGGCCTTGGCCGAGCCCTCCTTCTCGCCCTTCTTCGCCAGCGCGGCCTTGGCCTGCGGCGATTCCTTCAGCTTCTTGGCGACCGGGGGCTCCACGGTCGAGGACGCGCCCCGGACGAACTCGCCCAGCTCCTGCAGGGTCGAGATCGCCTCCTTGGACGTCATCCCGAGCTCCTTGGCGAGCTCGTGAACTCTCTGCTTAGCCACTTCTCTCCTGTCCCGGCCCGCGCTCGTGACAGGAGGCGGACCGACTAACGGTCTGTCGGAGACCCTCCGAGTCGCTCGGACCGTAGGAGGGCATCCATTGCCGAGTGCGCTGGGGCACTCATCGTTCGGCACTCATCGGATGTCCATCAGCTTCTTGCTCGCTTCCCCATCAAGTGCATCCTGTGTCCTCAGTCCCATGCCGTGCGGGATGAGGTCATCTTCCGGCCGCAGTGCGGACTGCGGCGGTCGTGCTGGTGCTGCCGTCCCGATCGCCCTGGAGGATCTGCTCGATCAGCAGCGCCTCGTCCTGGATCGGAACGGATCGCCGGAAGGCCCGATTGAAGGCTCTCCGTCGAAGGGCCCTGTCCGCACATTCGCGCGAAGGGTGCAGCCATGCTCCGCGACCTCCGAGCCGACGCGCGGGATCAGGAACCACGACGGGCTCCTGCTCTCCTGCAACGAGGCTCAGACGCACGAGCCGGTCCTGGCCGACGACCTCACGGCAGCCGATGCAGGTGCGCTGCGGAACGTGTCCCACGTGTGTACGCACCTCTTCCTGCCGGATCCGCGAGGGCCGAGCGCGCCTGCTGGAGGCGGTCACGGCTGCGGCTGGACCGGCGACCATCCTACTCTTCTCGGGACGCCCGCGCAGTATCGCCGCGCACAGCACACTCCGGGCCGGGCCCGGACGGCCGGAGGGATCGGGACCATCCGATGCCCGGAGTCTGTCCTCTCCCGTGCCGTCGAGCCGGGCGCAGCGGGGGTCCGGGCCTCGCGATCCGCTCAGGCCTCGCGGCGCTGGCGGTCGTCCGACTCCGAGAGGATGTCGATCCGCCATCCGGTCAGCTTGGCTGCGAGGCGGGCGTTCTGCCCCTCCTTGCCGATGGCCAGCGACAGCTTGCTGTCGGGGACCACAGCGCGGGCCGAGCGGCCGCGCCCGTCGAGCACATCCACACGCACCACGCTCGCCGGCGACAGCGCGGCAGCGATGAAGCGGGCGGGGTCGCCCGACCAGTCGACGATGTCGATGTTCTCGCCGCCGAGCTCGTTCATCACCGCGCGCACGCGGGTGCCCATCTCGCCGATGCACGCGCCCTTGGCGTTGATCCCCTGCGTATTGGCCACGACCGCCATCTTGGTGCGGTGGCCAGCCTCGCGGGCGATGGCCATGATCTCGACGTCGCCCTGGGCGATCTCCGGGACCTCGAACTCGAAGAGGCGGCGCACCAGGTCCGGGTGGGAGCGCGACAGGGTGATCGACGGTCCCTTGGGACCGCGCTTGGCCTCCACGACGAAGGCGCGGATCCGGCTGCCGTGGGTGTACTTCTCGCCGGGAACCTGCTCGTGCGGGGGCAGGACGCCCTCCACGGTGCCCAGATCGATCTGGATCATCTGGGGGTTGCGGCCCTGCTGGATCTGCCCGGAGACAACCTCGCCCTCACGGCCCTTGAAGTGGCCCAGCACGGTGTCGTCCTCGACGTCGCGCAGCTTCTGCACGATCACGCTGCGAGCCGTGGAGGCGGCGATGCGCCCGAAGCCGGAGGGGGTGTCGTCGAACTCGCCCACCCGGTTGCCGTCCTCGTCGACCTCGGCGGCCCAGATGGTCACGCGACCAGTCTTGGTGTCCAGCTCCGCGCGGGCGTCCTTGATGGCCCCGGGCGAGCGCTGGTAGGCGAGCACGAGCGCCTGCTCGATGGTGGGGATCAGCAGATCCAGCGGGATGTCGCTCTCGCGCTCCAGCATGCGCAGGGCGCTCATATCGATGTCCATCGAGGGGCCTTTCCGGATCGAGCCGATCGGGCTCCCCGCCGCGCGAGGACCCCGAGTGCGACGACAGCGCACCGTCCGGTGGGACGGAACGCTGTTCGCGGGTCTATGACGGCGCTGCGCGGGTGCCTGCGAAGGGTGCTCGAGGCCCTCGGCGCCGCCGGTGTCAGCCAGGCAGTCTACACCGGTGCGCTCACCACCGCCCCGGCGGGACGAGCAGCTCAGTCCTCGACGCGGACCCAGGCCTGCTTGATCTGCGACAGGTCCCAGGTCTCCGGGTCCTGCAGCTTGATGGGCATGCCCTTCTTGACCTGGGTGCTGCGCTGCAGCGTGACCTGCTCGCCCTGGACCTCCAGCACGCGGGCCTCGAAGCTGCGCCCGTGCGTGGTGCGATCCACCGGCTGCACGTCCACGAGCCGGCCGATCGAGCGCCGCCAGTGCCGCGGGCGCTCCAGCGCACGGGCGGCCCCGGGCGAGGAGACCTGGAGCTCGTAGGCGGGACCGTCGACCGGATCCGTGCGGTCGAGCTCCTCCGAGACGGCCTGCGATGCGCGGGCGATGTCCTCCATGTCGACGCCGTCGGTGCGGTCCTCCGGCAGATCGACCAGGACCTGCACGATCCGCTGGGAGCCCGAGCCCTCCACCTCGACGTCCTCCAGGAACAGGCCCTGAGCCTCGACGACGGGGCTCAGCAGCTCCTGCAGCTTGGCCGCCAGCGGGTCCTGGGCGGGGTGCTCGCTCACGATGTCCTCCTGCGTCTTCGGGTAGTCGGTGCGGGACCGGCTGCGTTCGGGCAGCTTCTCCGCATCGCGCTCCCGGCACGCGGGCCGAGTCCGAGCCGCCGAGAGCGCTTGTGCGCACGAGCGTAGCGGCTGGCTGGGACAGCCCGACCCACCGCCGTCCCCGGGTGCGACCTACCATGGGCGCACATGAGCCCGAGCGGGATGCCCCGCCTGAGCAGCAAGGAGCCTCCCGGCATGAAGCTGACCTCCCGCGGCCGAGCCGCCGCGATCGTCGCGGCGGCTCTGGTCGTGATCCTTCTGGCGGTGCTGATCTGGCGACTGGGCCCGGGGCGTCCCGCCGACGACGGGGAGATCGCCGTGGCACAGGTCTACCGGGACATCGAGCAGCTGCTGGACTCGGAGGGCCTCGACGAGCTTCCCCAGGCGCAGCAGGACGAGCTGCGAGCGGAGCTGCAGGACCAGCTCGACGCACTGCAGCCCTCCGAGCGCGCGCTCGAGGCCGCCGAAGAGCAGGGGGCGCCCGTGGGCGTGAGCCAGGCCGACTACGTCCCCGGCCTGCCAGGCGCCTTCCTGTCCAGTGCTCGGATGATCGTCCACGGCCCGTCCGCAGCGCCCGAGCAGCAGGTCCTCCTCAGCTCGATCGCCGCCCATCGCGCCGCCACGGCCCTGGAGCTCGGCGCCGATGCGAAGAAGGTCGAGCGCGCCGTCCCCGAGCTCACCGGTGACGACGCCCTGCCGGCCGCGCAGGACGGCCAGGACCCGGCGCCGACGGCCGCGGGAGAGTCGCCGCATCCCGAGCTGGTCCTGGCCCGCCAGCTCGGACAGGCCAGGGACGCAGCCCGGACCTGGTCGCACCTGCCGTCCCAGCAGAGGCCGGACTCCTCAGCTTGGGCAGAGGCTCTGCTGCCGGTCCAGGACAGCGACTGGCTCGCCGCCCTCGAGCAGCGCCACCCGTCCGTGATCGACGGCTCCCCCGGCATGCCCGAGGGCTTCCGCGACGATCCGGATGCCGCCCGCGACCGGCTCATGGACCAGCTCCAGGACACCGCCCTGGCCCAGATCGCCGCGGCATCCGATCCCCAGGCCCAGGAGCTCGACTCCCCCTCCCCCGACCCCGGCACTGCGGTGCTCATGCGCCTGGCCATGGCCCGGGCGCAGGACGACCAGCCCGTGGGGCCGCTGCCCGGTCTTCAGGACTGAGGCCGCACCGCAGCAGATCGCGAAGGGGCCCGAGCCGTGCGGCTCGGGCCCCTTCGTCATGGGTGCGACGGACTCAGCGGCCGATCTCGGCCAGGACCTCCGCGACGACGTCCTCGCGGCGGATCTCGCGGGAATCGCTCGTGGCCCGATCCTTGATCTCGAGCAGGCCATCGGCCAGCCCGCGGCCGATCACGAGCATGCTCGGCACGCCGAGCAGCTCGAAGTCGCCGAAGCGCACGCCCGGGGAGACCTTCTTCCGGTCGTCGAACAGCACCCTGACGCCCGCCTCCTCGAGCTGGGCGACGATCTGCTCGGCCGCCTCGGCGGCCTCCTCGCCCTTGCCCGTGGGGACCACGTGGATGTCCGCCGGGGCCAGGTGGCGCGGCCAGATGATGCCCTTGTCGTCGTGGTTCGACTCCACGAGCGCGGCCACCGCGCGGGTGACGCCGAAGCCGTAGGAGCCCATGGTCACCACGACCTGCTTGCCGTTCTGGTCCAGGACCTTCAGCCCCAGGGACTCGGCGTACTTGCGCCCGAGCTGGAACACATGGCCCATCTCGATGCCCCGAGCGGCCTCCAGCGGCCCGGAGCCGTCCGGGGCCGGGTCTCCGGGCAGCACCTCGGCGCACTCGACCGTGCCGTCCCAGGTGAAGTCGCGGCCGGCCACGAGGTCGTAGACGTGTCGGTCGGCGATGTTCGCACCGGTGAGCCAGCGCGAGCCCGGGACCACGCGGGGATCCACGTAGTAGGGCAGCCCGGTGGTCGACTTCACGCCCAGCAGCGGCTCCTCCAGGTTCAGGCCCGGGCCCAGGTAGCCCTTGACGATCTGCGGGTGCTTGGCCAGATCGGCCTCCGTGGCCTGCTCGACCTCGACCTCTCCCCCAACGCCGATCAGGGCGCCGATCCCGGCCTCGACGCGCTTGAGATCCACGCCGCGATCGCCCGGCAGCCCGATGACCACGAGGCGCCGCTCGCCCTCCGGGGTGGTGACGGCGAGCACGACGTTCTTCAGCGTCTCAGCGGCCGCCCAGGGGCCGTCGTCCTTGGGGTGCATCTCGTCGGAGCGCTGCACAAGGGTCTCGATGGTGGCGGAGTCCGGCGTGTGCTCCACATGCGCCTCCGGCTGGCCCTCGAGCGGCAGGGAGTCCGGCACCACGGTGGTCACGGCCTCGACGTTGGCCGCGTAGCCGCCCGGCGAGCGCACGAAGGTGTCCTCGCCGATGGGCGTGGGGTGCAGGAACTCCTCCGAGCGCGAGCCGCCCATGGCCCCGGAGGTGGCGGCGACGGCCACGACGGGCAGCCCGAGCCGGTCGAAGAGCCGGACATAGGCCTCGCGGTGCAGGCGGTAGGACTCCTCCAGGCCGGCGTCGTCGATGTCGAAGGAGTACGAGTCCTTCATGATGAACTCGCGCGAGCGGATGAGCCCGGCCCGGGGGCGGGCCTCATCGCGGTACTTGGTCTGGATCTGGTAGAGCCGCACCGGCAGGTCCTTGTACGACGAGTACAGGTCCTTGACCAGGAGGGTGAACATCTCCTCGTGCGTGGGCGCCAGCAGGTAGTCCGCGTCCTTGCGGTCCTTGAGGCGGAAGAGGTTGTCGCCGTAGTCCTCCCAGCGGCCGGTCGCCTCGTAGGGCTCGCGCGGCAGCAGGGCCGGGAAGTGGACCTCCTGGGCCCCGATCCCGGCCATCTCCTCGCGGACGATCTCCTCGACCTTCCGCAGAACGCTCAGCCCCAGCGGAAGCCATGTGTAGATCCCCGGCGCGGCTCGGCGGATGAGCCCGGCGCGGACCATCAGACGATGGCTGGCGACCTCGGCATCGACCGGGTCTTCGCGCAGGGTGCGCAGGAACAGGGAGGAGAGGCGCAGTGCCACAGGCGCTCCGTTTCACAGGTCGTCACGTTCGGCGCCGCCGATGAGCGGCGCCCTTCCGGCGGTGCGCGGTGACGTCAGCATTGACGTCCGGGTCCGGATCCCGCCCATCCTAGCCCCGACGGCCCGCTTCCGCGGGCGTCCGGACAGCGCGCTGTGAGGCCCCGCAGCACCACGATCCGGGACAGTGCGGGAACGACGACGGCCCGAGGAGCACCTGGCGCTGCAGGTGCTCCTCGGGCCGTCGAGGCGGTGCGGCTCCCGTCAGGGGCCGGAGGCTGCGACTCAGCCCTCGGAGAGGGCGGTCGCGACCTCCTCGAGCAGCGCGGCATTGTCCGGGGCGGGATCGCCCTCGACCTGCCCCGTGTCGACCACCGTGATCACGGTGTTGCCATAGGCCATTCCGGCGGTGGAGATGGACTCGCCCTCGATCTCCACGGTGGCCTCGTAGGCGCTGTCGGCACCCTCGACCTCGAGATCCGAGGTGGACAGCTCAGCGGATTCGGAGGTGCCGTCCGCAGTGACCTCGACCTCGCCGCAGCCATCGGCGGCGTCGCGGTCGGCCTGCAGGGCGTCCTCTGCGGCGGCGGCGTCATCGAAGGTCTCGGCCGAGACCATCAGGGTGCTTTCCTGATCCACAGCCAGGACGCCGTCCGTGTCATGGACTCCGCCCAGCAGGGCGTTCAGGAACGGGTCCTGGCAGCTGGCGGGCGAGACGGCGAAGTCCTCCCCGAAAGCCTCCAGCAGATCTTCCTCCGGATCGGTGCCGGTGGAGGCGAGCTGGTCGGCGGTGATCGCCATGAGCTGGGCGCCGTTGATCTGCGTGGACAGGCTGCTGAGCAGGTCGGAGTCCGAGAGGTCCTCCGGGGCCTCGCCGGAAGCGGCAGAGCTGGAGGAGGAGTCCGAGGACTCGGACTCGTCCTCGGAGGCCGATGCGTCGTCCGAGGCGGACTCGTCCTCCGAAGCCGACTCGTCGTCCGACGACTCCTCGTCGGTGGACTCCGAACTCTCCTCCGAGGCCTCGGTCGTCTCCTCGGGGGCGCTCGACTCGGGGGCCGAGCTCTCCTCGGAGGACGACGAGCTGTCGTCCCCGCCCTCGTCGTCGGTGGACTGGACGCAACCGGTCAGCGCGAGCGCCGCGATGGCGGTGCCGGCGAAGAGGGCGCGGAAGCGAAGCTGTGCTGCCATGGGGGTTTCAGCCTTTCGTGGGTCCGGACGACGAGCGCCGGAGGCGAGCTCAAGGATGCGGGAACTGCCCGAGGAGGCGCCGCTATGACGGATGACACCTCATGGGATCACTATTGCACATTCGCGCACGCGCGTCGGCAATGTTTCTTCAGCGCCGCGCCCCTCGCTCACCCCGCAGCCTCTGCTTCACCTGGCCGTCG
>NZ_SCNB01000025.1:0-36584 GCF_005502825.1 Kocuria sp. 2SI
GGTTATAGCGTGAGGGAAACGCCCGGTCCCATCCCGAACCCGGAAGCTAAGGCTCACAGCGCCGATGGTACTGCACTCTGATGGGTGTGGGAGAGTAGGTCGCCGCCGCAATTCTTTGTACGGAGAGAGGCTGATCGCTGACTCCTCGTCTTCACCATGAGGGTGAGGATGGGTCGAGTCGCGGTTGGCCTCTTTTCGCATACCCAGATGCTTTTTGCCCCCCCCCTCCTGCTGAGTGGATACCTGATTGCGCTATCGGGTCCTTCAGCGCAATTGGGGGTCCACTCGGCCTACGGGGCTCTTCCTCCCCGCGCCGAGTGGATAGTTGATTGCGCTATGGGGCCCTCAACGCAACTGGGGATCCACTCGCGCGCGCTGCCCGGGGGGGGCGAACGGAGCGGGGAGAGGCGGTGAGAGGATCGGGGCATGGATCTTGCTCAGCAGCGTGGGCTCGTGCTCAGCGGCCATATGAACGACGACCTGACGCCCGAACTGCTGGCCTCGAGGGAACCAGCGGTGGTCGTTGCCGCGGCGTACAACGACAGCTTCGACAGACCGGCGGAGGAGCGCCTGCGGCTGCTGCGCCTTTTGCGTGGGGCACGCAGGCCGCAATGTGCACTTCGAGCCGACGCTGCGCGTGGAGTGCGGCTTCAACATCTCTGTGGGCGATGACTTCTGCGTCAACTTCGACTGCGTGATGCTCGACGGCGGAGGGATCACCATCGGCGACTCGGTGCTGATCGGGCCGAGGACGAGCATCTTCACCGCCACCCATGCGCTGGAGGACCACGATGAGCGCGCTGCCGGTGCCTGCATGGCACGGCCCGTACGCATTGGGGATCAGGTGTGGATCGGCGGCTCCGTGGTCATCAACCCAGAAGTCAGCATCGGCGACGGGGCGGTGATCGGATCGGGCAGCGTGGTCGCCTCGGACGTGCCGGCTCGCGGCGTGGCCGCGGGCGTCCCTGCGCGAGTGCTCCGGGAGATCACCGACAGGGACCGCATCGGCTGGCCGAGCTGATGTCGGGGATCCTTCAGCTCAGTCGAGCTGGCTCAGGAAGCTCACGAGGGCGTCCGTGAACTCCTGAGGCGTCTCCATGGGCGGAGTATGCCCGGCACCGGGGATGGTCACCAGGCGGCCCTGGGGGAGGGCCTCCGCCATGCGCTGGCCGGCCCCGTTATCGAAGGCGTCGTCCTCTCCGACGATCACCAGGCTCTGGAGCTGCAGCGCAGGCAGCAGCTGCCTGAAGTCCTGACGCGACGCACGCCCGCGCATGGAGGCCGCAGAGCCCTCGGCGGGGGCTGCGGCGATCATGGCTCGCACGGCTTCGGCGGTCTCCGGCTTCTGCTCGATGGTCTGAGGCGAGACCATCACGCTCAGGACCTTCTCGGCATAGGCGTCCATGCCGTCGGCGAGGATGGCGTCGGCGCCCACATTGCGGCGTCGTCGTCCGGCGCGGTCCTCCGCCTCCGGAACGGTGTCGCAGATGACCAGCCCGCGAAGGCAGTCCGCGTGGTCGTGGGCGAACTGCATGGCGATCTGCCCGGCCATCGAGAATCCGAGCACGACGGCGGTCTCCACGCCCAGCTCATCCAGCAGCAGGGCCAGGTCGTTCGAGAACTCCTCTGTGTAGACGATGCCCTCGGTCACCGCCGAGTCGCCGAATCCGCGCAGGTCCGGTGCGATGACCCGCCAGCCGGCCTCGACGAGCGCGGGGACCTGGGCGTTCCACATGGAACGGTCGTAGGCGTGC
This sequence comes from Kocuria sp. 2SI, assembly GCF_005502825.1. Taxonomy (NCBI): domain Bacteria; kingdom Bacillati; phylum Actinomycetota; class Actinomycetes; order Micrococcales; family Micrococcaceae; genus Kocuria; species Kocuria sp. 2SI. The sequence continues at coordinate 1,755 of NZ_SCNB01000025.1, forward strand.
CCGTGCAGCAGGACGATGACCGGTCCGCTGCCCTGATCCGTGAAGGCGATGACGGTGTCGTCGATCTCGATGCTGCGCTCCTGTGAGCTCATGATGTGGCCTCCTGCGGCTGTGCGCGTCGGTGCTGGAGCGTGCGGTCCTCGACACACGGGTCGGCGCTTCTTGTGGTCCTGTCTCCAGCCTATCCAGGACCAGGGCGGGGCTGCTGTGCTGTCGGTGGACACGGATACCCTCGGGCATATCGAGGCGAGACCGGTCTGGGGCCGGAGCGGCAGGCCGTGGACTGCGTCCGGAGGGGCGCGTCCAGGAGTCTGCGGGCAGGGAGGTGGAGCGGGTGAGCAGGGTGAGTCGGCTCAGGGGCCCCGGGGGTCCGGAGCTGTTCGAGCTGCCGCGGGAGGTTCGAGAGGTCGCACCCGGAGCCGTTCATGTCCCGGACTGGCTCAGCACGCAGGAGCAGGCCGAGCTCGTGGCGCAGTGCCGAGGGTGGTCGCGAGGCGATCACCGCATGCGCCACTACACGACCTCCACCGGCGGAGTGATGTCCGTGCAGTCTACGGTGCTGGGCCGCACCTGGGAGCTGCCGTGGGCCCCGACGATCTCATCGCCCGAGAGGGGAGCGGCGGCTGGGGAGCCGAAGTCCCCGCGGCCGGCCTCCGGTGACCGCCGTGCCGCGGCGGAGGGCAGCACTCCTGACGATGAAGCCGCCGTGGGACAGCGGCTGCCCGCGGCGCTGTGGCATCTCGGTCGTCGTGGGGTCGCTGCGGCGTACGGGGAAGAGGCTCCGGAGGCCTCGTCGTTCGAGCCGACCACCGCGCTCGTGAACTACTACGACGCATCGGCGCGGATGGGACAGCACCAGGACCTCGATGAAGCGGGCGCGGAGCCGATCGTGTCCCTCTCCCTCGGGGACTCGTGCATCTTCCGCCTGGGCAATACGGAATCGCGCGGCCGGCCCTACCAGGACATCGTGCTGCGCAGCGGAGACCTCTTCGTCTTCGGGCGGCAGTCGCGGTGGGCCTTCCATGGGGTGCCGGCCATCCGCCCGGGAACGGGCGACCCGGCACTCGGGTTGCGTCACGGCGGTCGGCTGAACATCACGATCCGATCCAACGTGCCCGGAAAGCCGGGGCGCGGGCCTCAGGTGCAGCGCAAGCGAGCGATGGCCGCCGATGCCACCGGCGGCGAAAGACGCTGACCGGCGATCGACGGAGGCAGACAAGGGAGCAGCAGATGGAGATCGAGACCCCACCGCACAGCGTCCGGGCCGAGCCCGGGACCGAGGCGTTCACGGACGGCTACCGGCTGCTGGCCGAGGAGCTGGCTTCGGGCGTGGCCGTCGTGGCTGCGCGGCACCGGCGGCGGGACCACGCCGTGACCGTCACGGGCTGGCTCGACATCTCCTACGATCCGCCCACCATGGCTGTGAGCCTGTTCGATGAGGCACGGATCTGCGAAGCGGTCGAGTCCTCGCCCACCTGGACGCTGAGCGTCCTCCGCCGGGAGCAGGAGCCGACCGCGACCTGGCTGGCCTCGCCGGGCAACCCCGTCGACGGTCTGCTGGACGGGGTGGGCTTCCGCCGCTCGCCCGTGGGCGGCGCCGTCGTGCTGGATGGGGCACTGGCATGGTTCGAGCTCGAGACGCAGCAGATCCACCCGGCCGCCACGCACGTGCTCGTCGTCGGCCGAGTCGTGGCCATGGGGCGGGGCGGTGAGCAGGGCGCCTCCACCAGTCAGGGCCAGGCCGGTCCCCTGGTCCACTGGGGCAGAGGGTTCCACGGGCTGGACAGCTGAGGCGGCGCGCGGCCTGCGCTGCGCCTTGCCATGCACCGAGGAATCTTCGGACGGCAGGCCCGTGTTGTGCTTTGTGAAGCAGGCGAGCCGCCGGGCCCAGCACTTGTGGAAGTCTGAGACGAATGCTGGGTCAGCAGGGCTGATCCGGGGAGCCTCAGCGCTCCTGCCGCGGGGAGCGCAGCGAGCGGGATCGCGCCCGTCGTCTGTGAAGAGGCCACGCCAGGGGCATATCGCAGGAGTAAGGAGTCAGATGTCGCAGCAGGACAGCGTCAGCACCGTGCAGGAGGGGCGGGAGGCCGAGGAGCGCACCGAGCAGCTCGCGGACTTCGTGGTGCCCCCGTCGCGGCTCGAGGACACCACGAGCCTCAAGGGCGGATTCGGAGCGATCTTCGGCAGTCACCCGGCAGGCGTGGCGGTGATCACGGCGGAGGGGCCCGACGGCCCGGTGGGACTCACCGCATCGTCGCTGTCCTCGGTCTCAGCCGATCCGCCCATCATCGGCTTCTCGCTGCAGGCCCGTCGCGGCTCCGCGGCCCTCGTCGCCGAGGCGGACACGCTGCTCGTGCATCTGCTGGACTCCTCCAACGTCGCGATCGCCCGTGCCTTCGCGACCCACGGTGCGCCGCGCTTCGGCGACGCCATGAACTGGCGGCAGCTTCCGACCGGGGAGCCGCTGCTCACGGACGTCGGCCGCGTGATGCGCGTGGAGCCCCTGGCCCGCATCAAGGCCGGCCCGGCCCTGGTCTTCAACTGCGGCGTGCTCGAGATCCTCGGGTCCGAGCCTGCCGGGGCCCCGCTGGTCTATCACCAGCGTCAGTTCCACAGCCTGTCGGAGTCCACGGTCGCCGAGTACCAGATCTGAGCATCTGCGCAGGTCAGAGAGCCTCGCCGCAGGAGCAGGGCTCAATCCGCTCCAGATGGTTGACATGTCACGCCAGATGCGCGTAGGTTAGGTGACATATCAAGCAGCTGGTTGCGGAAGCCCGCACCGGCAGACCGACGCGCAGCGGCACAGCCGCTGCTGACAGAAGGAATCCCATGAGCACTCTCGATCGCCTCACCCCCGGCACCTGGACCTTCGACCCCGCCCACTCGGAGGTCGGCTTCGTGGTCCGCCACGCCGGCATCTCCAAGGTCCGCGGCTCGTTCCACGATGTCTCCGCAGACTTCGTCGTCGCCGAGCAGGTCGAGGACTCCAGCATCGACGCCGTCATCAAGACCGCCTCGATCGACACCGGTGACGAGAGCCGCGACGCCCACCTGCGCACCGCCGACTTCTTCGACGTCGAGAACAAGCCGGAGATCACGTTCCACTCCACGAGCATCCAGCTCGGCGGCGGGGAGGGCACCATCACCGGCGAGCTCACGATCAACGGCGTCACCCGCACGGTCGAGCTCGACACCGAGTTCAACGGCGTGGTCGTGGACGCCTTCGAGACCACCCGCGCCGGCTTCGAGGCCACCACCACGATCTCCCGCAAGGACTTCGGGCTGACCTGGAACGCGGCCATCGAGGCCGGCGGCGTCCTGGTCTCCGACAAGGTCGTGCTCAACCTGGACGTGGCCTTCACCGCTCCCCAGGCCTGAGACCCGCCGCGCCGTCTGTCTGCCTCCTCTCCACCCCGGCGGACGTAGCCTGCCCCCGCAGGACTGCGCAGCGCGCAAGGACGAAGCGCCCGTCACCGGATCCCTCCGGTGACGGGCGCTTCGTCGTCTGCGGCAGCTCCCGAGGGGCGCGGTCGGCTCAGCGCAGGGAGGAGGCGATCCACCCGATCAGCGGGATCGCGACGACCAGCAGCAGGACGAGGCGACGCACGCGGACCTCGAACAGCGCAGCGCCGCGGGAGGAGCTGCGGGCCTCCTTGGCGATCTCGTCCTGGAGGGGCTCGGGCTCGCGGTCGTCTTCGGGGCCGCCCTGCGACGGCTGCTGCGGGGTCAACGCCACCTCGTGGTCATCAGCAGCCCGATCATCATCAGACCGATGCCGATGCCCACATTCCAGTATCCGATGCCCGGGATGGGGTAGGTGAAGTCGAGCAGATACCACAGGATGAGCCAGGCCAGACCGATGACGATCAGACCGAACATGATCACCTGGTACCAGACGGGAGTCGGATCGGCGTCCGGGGCGGTGGCACGCGAGGAGACCTTGATCTCCTCCGCGAGCTCCTCGGCATCGCGCTCGTCATCGGGCTCCTCGCCCGAGCTGATGCGGGCGTCCCGAGCAGCGGCCGCGGCGCGCTGGTCGCGCTCCCAGCGTCGCCGCTGGGCCTCCGGCAGGGCCTCGACGGCCAGGCGGGTGAGCTCCTCGTCCACGGCGGCCGTGGACGAGGTCGAGCCGGCAGCCTCCGAGGCCGCGGAGGACCCCGAGCGGAGCCGGCGCTTCTTGGACTGGGACACGGATGCAACCTCCTGCTGTGGTGGCCCTGGCCGCGGCGGGTCGCCCCACGAAGAGGCCCGCGGCCCCGTCATGGATTTCGACCAGGCCGAGAACCCGCCCATACTATCGGCAGGCTCTGAAGCGCCGCCTGTGCGACTCCTCAGCGTCTGGGATGCTCCCCACTTCCGCACCCCCCCCTGGTCGCCGCGGCGAGCGACGTCCCCCGAGGGAACATCGTGCGCACAGTCGCGCAGCCGCATGCGCCTCGACGACCTGCCTCCAGCATCGCAGCCGTGATCTCCGTGATCGGCGAGGGCTACTCGCGGCCGGTGATCGAGGGGACGACCTCAGAGGTGCTCGACACCTTCGGCCTGGGCCACTACCCGGGCACGGCCAGGCCTGGCGACGAGGGCAATTTCGCGGTAGCTGGGCACCGGCAGACCAACGGCGCGGTGCTGGATCACATCGACGCCCTCACGGAGGGCGAGCGCATCATCGTCCACGTGCAGCTGGAGTCGTGGCGCCCGAACTCCGCCGGGCCGCCCCCCCCCGAGATCGCCGACGTCGTCCAGCGCGACGCCGACGGACAATGAGACAGGAGAGCTCATGTGCGCCTGGATCTTCTGCCGCTTGCCCGGCCCCTTCGCGGTCAAGGTGATGCTCACCGTCCTCCTGATCGCGCTGGTGGTGCTCGCGCTGATGCAGTACGTCCTCCCCTGGGTGCAGGAGGAGTTCTCGCCGCTGCAGGGCGAGATCACCATGGACACCTCGTCCTCGTCGCAGCAGTAGCCTGGACGCCAGAGCATCCGCAGCCCTCAGGAGGTCGCCGTGACCGTGAAGATCCTCGTCGTCGACAACTACGACAGCTTCGTCTACACCCTCGTGGGGTACCTCCAGCAGCTGGGGGCGCAGACCACCGTGGTGCGCAACGACGATCTCAGCGAGACCGAGATCGCGCAGCTGGCGGATCAGCACGACGGCGTCCTGCTCTCTCCCGGGCCCGGCACCCCTGCGGAGGCCGGGGTGTGCGCCTCCCTGGTCCGACGCGCGGAGCGCACCGGCCAGCCCCTGTTCGGGGTGTGCCTGGGACACCAGTCGCTCGGCCAGGTCTTCGGCGGGACCGTCGGGCACTCGGAGCAGCTCATGCACGGCAAGACCTCCGAGGTCAGCCACGAGGACGACGGCATCTTCGCAGGCGTCCCGTCACCCTTCACCGCGACCCGCTACCACTCGCTGTCGGTCTCCGCGCAGGACGTCCCCGAGGTCCTGCGGGTCACCGCCTGGACCGAGGACGGGCACATCATGGGCCTGTCGCACCGCAGCGCCCCCATCCATGGAGTGCAGTTCCATCCGGAGTCCGTGCTCACCGAGGGCGGGCATCTCATGCTCGGCAACTGGCTCGAGATGTGCGGCCTCTCCGGCGCCGCCGAGAAGGCGGCGGATCTCTCCCCGCTGCTGGCGCACTGAGCGCGGACTCGTACGGCGCAGACAGCGAAGCGGCCCCGGTCAGATCTGACCGGGGCCGCTTCGCTGTCTGCGCTCAGGCTTCCGAGGGGCTCGAGGCGGCGCTGCCGGCCTCCTCGGCACGGGCTGCGGAGTCCTCCGCCGAGCCGCTGGAAGCGGAGCCGGAGCCGCGGCTGGAGCCGCCCGAGCCGGAGGAGCCCCCGGAGCCGGACGAACCGCCCGAAGCGGAGGAGCCGCCCGAACCGGAGCTGCTCGAGCTGCTGGGCCGGTCCGCCGTCGGAGCGGGGGAGCTGGGCTTCTGGGTCGGCTCCTCCGTGGGCTCCTCCGTGGGCTCCTCGGTCGGCTCTTCGGTGGCGTCCTCCGTGGTCGGCTCCTCCGTGGGCTCCTCGGAGGTCGGCTCCGAGGTGGGCTCGTCGCTGCCGTCGTCCTCAGGGGTGGTGGGCTGCGGAGCCGGGGGTGCGACCGCCACGGTGATCGTGATGGTGCTGCCCTGCGTGACGTCCTGGCCGCCCTCCACCGACTGCCGGATGACGGTGCCGGCCGCATACTCCGAGGTCCGCTCCTCGGCCACCGAGGTGCCGAGCTGGGTGTCATCGGCGCCGAGCCGATCCGCGGCCTCGGACTGCGTCATGCCCAGGACGTCCGGGACGGTGACGCGACCGGTGGAGAGGATGAGTCCCACGGACGAGTCGCGGGGGACCTCCGAGCCTCCCTCCGGATCGGTGGCCACGACCATGTCCGCGGGGACGGTCGGGGAGTTGCGGGTCTGCGTCTCCTCGGCGGCCTCGAGGCCGGCGGCGGAGATCATCTCGCGGGCGTAGCTCTCCGACTGGCCCTCGAGATCCGAGGGGACCGTCACGGCCTCGCTGCCCTGGGACACGGTGATCGTGACCGAGGAGCCCTCGTCCACCTCCGTGCCCTCGCCGGGATCGACGGAGATCACGTGGTCGCGCTCCACGTCGGAGCTGAGCTCCTCCTCGGTGTCGACCACGAATCCGGCGTCCTCGAGCTGGTTCTGCGCGTCATCGGCCTCGAGTCCCACGACATCCGGGACGTCGACCTGCTCCGGGCCGCGGTTGAGCCATAGGAACGCGGCGACGGCCGCGGCCGCCAGCAGCAGGAGCAAGGGGATCAGCCAGGCCAGGGGGCTGCGGCGCTTGCGGTCCCGGTCCGAGGCCGGGGTGCGACCGCCTCGCGGGGCATCCGGATCGAAGCCCGACCCGCCGCCGCCCGCCGCGGAGGCGGTGCTCGGGTCATCGGCGGACGGCGTGATCGTGAAGACGGGGGCGGCCTGCCCAGCCTGACCCTGGGAGGAGCCGCCGGCCGCTGCCGCACCGGCTGCAGCGCCGCCCGCCGCGCCGAGACCGGCCGCTGCGGCCGGGGTGACGGCCGTGTGCGGACCGTCTGCGGGCTCGCCGGCGCCGTCGGCGGCGGCTCCGGTCGCGGCGATCGGACGGGTCATGGTCGTGGCGTCGATCCGTGCGGGCTCGCGCAGCTCGACGACGGCGCGACGCATCTCCTCAGCGGACTGGAAGCGGGAGTCGCGCGGCTTGGCCAGCGCCTGGAGCATGAACGTGTCGAACTGCGGGTGCAGCTGAGGCGCCAGGCTCGAGGGCTGGGGAGGGGCGTCGCGGACGTGCTGGGCCGCGATGTCCACCGAGGCCTCGCCCACGAACGGCGCCCGGCCGGTGAGCATCTCGAAGAACACGCAGGCCGCGGAGTAGAGATCGGAGCGGGCATCGACGTTCTCGCCGCGAGCCTGCTCCGGGGAGAGGTACTGGGCGGTGCCCAGCACGGCCTGGGTCTGGGTGAGCGCGGCTTGGGTGTCCTCGACGGCGCGGGCGATGCCGAAGTCCATGACCTTGACCCGGTCGTCCGGGGTGATGATCACGTTCGCGGGCTTGATATCGCGGTGGACGATGCCCGAGCGGTGGCTGTAGGCCAGGGCATCGAGTATGCCCTCCATGGCATTCACGGCGTCCTCGGTGCTGAGCCGATCCTCGCGGATCAGCTGTCGAAGCGTCTGGCCCGGCACGTACTCCATGACGATGTACGGGCAGGCGATGTCCGAGGGGACGTCCGGCGGGATCTCGCCGGTGTCGTACACCGAGGTGATCGTGTGGTGGTTCAGCCCGGCGACCGCCTGCGCCTCCCGCTGGAACCGCTCCTGGAAGGAGTCGTCGCGGGCGAGCTCGGGCTTGAGCACCTTGATGGCCACGTCGCGCCCGAGCCTCCGGTCGGAGGCCTTGTAGACGGTCGCCATGCCGCCGCGTCCGATGGTCTCCTTGACCTCGTAGCGGTTGTTGATCAGCTCGGGAATGGGGGACTGCTCCATGATCAGCCTTCCACGGGCAGGGACTGCTCGGCGCCGGGGGAGGCGTCGGCCGAAACTGCTGCGTTCTGTTCGGTGTCGAGCGCGTCGGGGCTGGGGCCCTGCTCCGACGCGGCACGGGTCTGGGAGGTCTCGGCGGATGCCGCGGAGGTCTGGTCATCGGCGCCGCCCGCGACGGTCAGGGCGACCGAGGAGCCGACCTCGACCTCCTGGCCCTCGGCGGGGTCCGAGCTCACGACGTCGCCGTCGTCCTGCGCGTCGGACTCCTCGTAGTAGATGTCCACGTTCACGCCCAGGGCAGTGATGTCATCGGCGGCGTCCTGCGCCGGGCGACCGGTCAGGTCATCGGGCAGGGTGGCCATCTCCGGGCCGCTCGAGTGCGTCACGGTCACGGTGTCCCCGGGGTTCAGGGTGCCGGCCGGCGAGACGGCGAGCACCTCGCCCTCGGGGCGGCTGCTGCTGGCCTGGCCGACCTGCTCCACGTTCAGCCCCCGGCTCGTCAGATCGGCCACGACGTCGTCGACGTCCAGCCCGATCAGGTCCTGGGCGACGACCTCGACGCTCCCGCCCCCGGCCCCGCTCGAGGCGCCGGCGGTCGAGACGGTCCCCTCCGGGGTCCTCGAGTCGTCGCCCCCGCTGCCCAGGACGAGCATGACGGCCAGCCCGATCACCACGAGAGTCAGGACGATGACGGCGCCGATGAGCATGGGCGCGGTCCTCGAGCCGCCGCCTTCGGCCTTCGAAGACCCGGAGCCGCCGCTCGAGGAGCTGCGCGGGGCCGCCGGGTTGCCCGTGCGATCGGGGCCCGAGGGCGCGGGGGTCACGGGGTCGACGGTGTCGAAGGCCGCGGTGGAATCGTCGGCGGAATCCTCCTGGGCGCGCTCGCCCGCAGCGGCGGAGCTCGCGGGCTTGGCGTCGGCTCCTGTGGGGCCGGAGACCTCTCCGTCCAGGAAGGGGCGCATGCCCGGAACGGCCACGACGGCGGCCTCGAGGTCGTCTCGTCGGATCGCGTCCACCGCGCTGGCCAGCGCACCGGCCGTGGACGGGCGGTCCGCCGGGTCCTTGGCGAGCATGGACATGATCAGCGCGCGCGGCCCCGGCGGGACATCCTTGGGCAGCGGCGGGGGCGGGTCGTTGACCTGCGCCAGGGCGATCGCGATCTGCGAATCGCCGGTGAACGGGCGCTTTCCGGCCAGGCACTCGTAGCCGATGATGCCCAGCGAGTAGATGTCCGAAGAGCCGGTGGCGGTCTGACCGGTGGCCTGCTCGGGAGCCAGGTACTGGGCGGTGCCCATGACTTGGCCCGTGGCCGTCAGCGGGACCTGATCGGCCACGCGGGCGATCCCGAAGTCGGTGACCTTCACGCGCTTCTCCGGCGTGATCATCAGGTTGCCGGGCTTGACGTCGCGGTGCACGAGACCCTGCGCGTGCGCGGCGGCCAGCGCGCGGGCCGTCTGCCCGATGTAGTTCAGGACATCGTCCACGGGCAGGCGGCGGTCGCGGTCGATCAGGTTCGACAGCGGCTCACCCGGGACCAGCTCCATGACGAGGTAGGCGGAGCCGTCGTCCTCGCCGTAGTCGTAGACGTTGGCCACACCCGGGTGATTGAGCAGCGCGGTATGCCGAGCCTCGGCGCGGAAGCGCTGGAGGAAGCTCGGATCGCCGTTGTACTCCTCCTTGAGGATCTTCACCGCGACGATGCGGCCCAGGACCTGGTCCTTCGCCTTCCACACCTCGCCCATGCCGCCGATCGCGATCCGATCGGTCAGGGCGTACCGGCCGCCGAGGACAGTCTTCTTGGAGGGCCTCATCGGGTGAGCACCTCCTCGAACATGCGCTGTGCAGTGGGGGACGTCAGCGTGGAGGCCGTTGTGGTGTCCACGTCCTCGAACACGACGGCGATCGCGATCTCCGGATCATCCGCGGGCGCGAAGCCGGTGAACCAGGAGTCCGTGAGGCCCGTCTCGGAGCCGATCTCCGCGGTGCCGGTCTTGCCCGCCACCGAGTGGCCGGGCACCGCGGCGCCGCGGGCGATTCCATTGTCCACGTCGGAGACCATCAGATCCTCCAGGGTGTCAGCGACATCCGCAGAGGTCGCCTGGTTCAGCTCTTCGGGCTCGAAGTCCTGGATCACCGACAGGTCCGAGGAGCGGACCTGGTCCACGAGCTGGGGCTTCATCAGGACGCCGTCGTTGCCGAGGGCCGCCGAGATCATGGCGACCTGCATGGGGGTTGAGCGGACGTCGTACTGCCCGATCGAGGCCATGGCGAGCTCGGCGTCGGTCATGCCCTCCGGGAAGCTGGACGGCGTCACGGACATGGGGATGTCGAGGTCCTGGCCGTAGCCGAAGTTCTCCGCGGTCTGGGCGATCCGGTCCTCGCCGAGGTCCATGGCGACCTGGGCGAACGGCACGTTGCAGGAGTTCTCGAGGGCGAACTGCAAGTCGGCCACGTCGCGAGCATCGCACGGGCCGCCGCGGTAGTTCGGCAGGGTGATGCTCGTGCCGGGCAGCTCGAGCTCCTGGGGGTTCGGGATCTCGGTGTCGGTCGTGTACTCGCCGGACTCCAGGGCCGCGACGGTGTCGATCAGCTTGAACGTGGAGGCCGGGGCGTAGAGATCGCCGCCGATCGTGCGATTGACCAGAGGCTGGGCCGGATCGCTGCTGTAGGCCTCCGAGGCGGCCATCACGGACTCGGTGTCGTGCGAGGACATCTTGTTGGGGTCGAACCCCGGCGAGGACGCCATGGCCAGGATCCGGCCGGTGTCAGGCTCGATCGCCACGATGGCGCCCTGGCGGCCCTGGAGCGAATCGTGGGCGATCTGCTGCAGCTCGGGATCCAGCGTGGTCTCGACCGAGGCGCCCGTCTGCTGCTCGCCGGACAGCGTGGACATCACCCGGTTGTAGAACTGGTCGTCCGAGGAGCCGGAGAGCTCATCGCCCATCTCCTGCTCGAGCGCCGTGGCGCCGTAGACGGGGGAGAAGTACCCGGTGACCTCGGAGTAGAGATCGCCCTGCGGGTACTCCCGGGCGAAGGCGTAGTCGCCCTCGGTGGGCACCGAGCGGGCGATCTCCTCGCCGCCTGCCAGGATCGAGCCGCGGTCCCTGCCGAACTGCTCGTACAGGGTGCGGGTGTTCCAGGGGTCGGCTGCGAGCGAGCGCTGCTGGAAGAACATGATGGACGTCAGGGCCAGCAGCAGCACCGCGAACATGGCGACGGCTGCCATCCACACGTGACGGATCGAGCGGTTCACGGCCTGCCTCCTCTGGTGTCCTGCGGGCTCTGGTGCTGGGCTGACCCGCCGGAGCGGCGGGGCCGCAGGTCTGCGGCCGGGTCGGGGGTGCGGATCTCGGTGGGCTCGTCGTCCGCATCAGCTGCTGCGGAGCGGGAGCTGCGGGCCAGCGGGACGACCTCGGTCTCCTCGGAGCTGGCCTCGGGGGCCAGCTCGCGAGCTCGGCCGGAGCCGCCTCGGCTCTGCGCCCCGGGCAGGCCCGAAGCTCGCCGAGCGGCCGAGCCTGCGGGGGCCTCCTCCTCGGGATCGTCGTCGGAGCGCTCCTCGCGACGCGCGCGACGGCGCTCGGCGCGCTCGAGGCGAGCGGCCTCCTCCGCCTTGGCCCGCTCGGCCTCCTCCTGCTCGTGGGCCTCGAACTCGGCGATCTCCTCGTCGCTGGCCGGGCCGTACACGATCGGGCGGCGAGCGGAATGCGAGATCGCGAGCAGCAGCGCCACGATGATCCAGTTCGAGAGCATCGAGGAGCCGCCTGCCGACATGAACGGCGTGGTCAGGCCCGTCAGGGGGATCACGCGGGTCACGCCGCCGACGACGACGAACAGCTGGATGACCATGATCGAGGCCATGCCGGCGGCGAGCAGCTTGCCGAAGGTGTCCGGGGTGCCCAGCGAGGCCCGGTAGCCGCGCGAGGCCAGCAGGAAGAACAGGATGAGGATCGCGGACACGCCGATGAGCCCGAGCTCCTCGCCGAAGGCCGTGATGATCATGTCCGAATTGGCATAGGAGACCAGATCGGGTCGGCCCTGGCCCCAGCCCTGGCCGAACAGCCCGCCGGAGGCCAGGCCGAACAGGCCCTGCACGATCTGGCGCGAGCCGCCGACGGGGGCGTCGTAGATCTCCGGATCGAAGGCGTGGATCCAGGAGTCGAGACGGGCCGCGACGTGGCCGAAGGTCTGAGAGGCCACGAAGCCTCCGGCGGCCACGAAGATCAGCCCCAGGATGATCCAGCTCAGGCGGCCGGTGGCGAGGTAGAGCATGGCCACGAACAGGCCGAAGAACAGGATCGCGGTGCCGAGGTCGCGCTGCAGCACGAGCACCCCGATGGCCACGAGCCACGCGGCGAACAGGGGCGCGAGATCCCGGAAGCGCGGCAGATGGAGGGGGCCGATCTTGGGCCCGGCCAGCAGGATGACGTCGCGGTTCGTGGACAAGTAGCCCGCGAAGAAGATCGCCAGGGTGATCTTGGCGATCTCGCCGGGCTGGAAGGTCCGCCCGCCGATGGAGATCCAGATCCGTGCTCCGTTGATCTCGGTGCCGAGCCCGGGCAGCAGCGGCAGGATCAGCAGCAGGGCGGAGGCCACCAGCGAGATGTAGGTCACCTTGCGAAGCGCCCGGTGGTCCCTGAGCAGCAGGAGCACCGCGGCAGCGGCGGCCACGCCCACGCCCGTCCACAGCAGCTGGCTGCCTGCGGCGTCCGAGTCCATCAGCAGGTCGATGCGGTGGATCATCGCCAGGCCGAGGCCGTTGAGGGTCACGACGATCGGCAGGATGTACGGATCCGCGTACGGGGCGCGGATCCACAGGATGACATGCACGAGCAGGGAGCCGACGCCCAGCACGATCGCGGTGCGCAGCACATGCCCGCTGTCCTCGGCGAAGCGCTCAGGGTCCACGAGGAAGTTGGCCCCGACGGCCAGGGCGAGCGCGAGCAGCAGCAGCACGAGCTCGGTCACGCGCCTGCGGCGCTGGATCGGCTCCCGCGAGGCGGTGCCGAGTGCGGGGGCGGCGGCCTGGGTCGACATCAGCCCTCCCCTCCCTCATCGGCGCTTCTGGAGGACTCGGGGTAGTTCACGGTGCCGGTGGACCCGGGCGAGGGCTCGCGGCTGGCCGAGTCCTGCGCCTCGTCCTCGGCCTCCTGGCGCTCGCGGTCGGAGCGCGCGGCGTCCGAGCGCAGCCCGAGCACGATGCTCTCGGCGTGGCCGAGGTCATTGGCGGCGATCGTGTCCTCGACTCGCGAGCGGGCGTAGCCGGGGAGGTCGTCGACCGCCAGGTCGGTGGACTGCTGGACCTCGGAGAGCTGGATGGGCCCGAGGCTCTGGTTCACCCCCTGGTAGATCGCGACGTTGTCGCCGTCGGAGCCGACGAAGTACTGCCCCCGGGTCCATGCATAGGCCAGCGCCCCGGCCGTGACGAGCGCGGCGACCACGAGGATCGCCACGACGCTGCCGATGATCCGGCCGCGCCGGTGCGAGCTGCGGGTCTGCAGGGCGGAGTCGACCTCGGAGATGTCCGTGAGGGAGTCCGCGGCGGAGGTGCGCACGAGGGTCGCACGACGTGCGGCCGCGGAGCCGCTCACGGTGGGGATGCGGCCGGTCTGCGTGGCGTTGGCCGCTGCACCCACCAGGACATGCGGCAGCTCGTCGAGACCGCGGCGCAGCTCGGCCGCGCTGGTGTCCTGCGGCTCCTGGGGCTGCTCCTGCGCAGACGCCGCCCATGGTGCCGGCGCCGTGACGGCCTCGGGCTCCTGCGCGGGAGCGGAGGCGCGGGCCCGTTCGGTGAGCTGATCGGAGGTCAGGGCCTCGTCCGGATCCGGCAGCGCGCCGGTCAGGTCGGTGTCAGCGGACTCGAGGTCGGCGGCGTCGACGACCTCGAGCACGACCACCGTGACGTTGTCCGGGGCGCCGCGCTTGAGGGTCGCGCGCACCAGGGTCTGGGCGATCTCGTCGAGCTCCGCGTCCGAGCGCAGCAGCGACTCGATCGCCGCGGGCTTCATGACCGCGTTGAGCCCGTCGGAGCACAGCAGCCAGCGCTCGCCGACGACGGCGTCGTAGACCTCGGCCTCGAGCTCGGGCGAGGCGTCGACATCGCCGAGGACGCGCATCAGGACGTTGCGATGCGGGTGGGTCTCGGCCTCCTCCGGGCGCAGGCGGCCCTCCTCGATGAGGCGCTGCACGAAGGTGTGGTCGGTGGTGATCTGCTCGAAGGCGTCGCCGCGCAGGCGGTAGGCGCGGGAATCGCCGATGTGGCACAGGGCGATCTGATTGCCGTCGATGAGCAGCGAGGTCACGGTGGTGCCCATGCCGGCCAGGCGCGGCTGCTGGCGCACCAGCTCCGCGAGGTTCTGGTTGGCGTTCTGGATCTCGTCGGCGAGCTCGGTCACGGCGTGGCCGCCGAAGCCGCCGCGGTCCAGATGCGTCAGGTCGATCACGGCCGATGCCGAGGCGACGTCACCGCCGACGTGCCCGCCCATGCCGTCGGCGACGACGGCGAGATGACGACCCGCGTAGGCGGAGTCGTCGTTCTTGGAGCGGATCCTGCCCACATCCGAGCGGGCGGCGAAGCGGAAGGCGAGGGCCATGGGTCAGGACCTCAGTTCCAGCACGGACTTGCCCACGCGGAAGGGGCGGCCGGCGTCGACGGGGACGGCGCGGGTCAGGCGCTGCTCGTCGATGTAGGTGCCGTTGGTCGAGCCCAGATCCTCCAGAAACCAGCGCGAGCCCTGCGGGAACAGGCGGGCGTGGCGGCCGGAGGCGTAGTCGTCCTCCAGGGGGATGTCGCACTCGGAGGAGCGGCCCATGGTCACGGGGGCGCTGCCGAGCTGGTGCGTCCGCCCGCCGGTGGGGCCCTGGAGGACCACGAGGGTGCTGGGGAGATGACGGGGCGCAGGCCCGGCCGCAGCGGGTGCTGGGGCGGCGCCGCGCCGCTGCTGCCCGCTGCGCGCGGAGGACCTGCGGCGGCGCCGGTCCACGGAGAGGTCGCGGCCCTGCGTGAGGACCACGGCCAGGATCATGACCCACAGCAGTGCCAGGAACCCGAAGCGCAGCAGCGTGACGGTCAGCTCAGACATTCTTCCGAGTCCTCCTGGGGGCGACGAGCCGGAAGACGATGCGGGTGCGGCCCATCTCGATGACCGCGCCGTTGACGAGCTCGGTGCGTCCGCGCAGGCGCTGGCCGTCCACCAGGGAGCCGTTGGTCGAGCCGAGGTCCACGGCGAGCCAGTGCTCCCCCTCGCGGCGGATCTCCAGATGCTGGCGCGAGACCCCGGTGTCCTCGACGGTGATGTCCGCGCCGGAGGAGCGGCCCAGGATGATCGAGTCGGCCTCCACGCTCAGGCGCTGGCCGTCGATGTCCAGCACCGGCACCCAGTTCTCAGGCGTGCGGTGCGGAGTCCCGGCGGGCCGTGCGGGACGAGGAGCCTCACGAGCGGCTGACGGGCTCGGGGCGGCGTCCTCGGTGCTCGTGCGGCGGGCCGAGGAGATGATCTCGAAGCTGCCGCGCTCGATCTCGGGATTGCGGGTGAACGAGACGCGGACGGAGCCCTGCAGCGTGTAGGCCTGCGAGCGGGCGTGCTTGATGACGACCTCGCACAGCTCCTCCGCCAGCGGGGTGCCCCATTCCTGGGCGCGGGGGAAGTCCTCGTCCGAGAACTCGACGATGAAGTCGTTGGGCGCCATGGTGCGCCCCGCCGAGATCGTGAACGAGTGCTCGTCGAGCTCGCGACGCAGCGCGCTGGCGATCTCCACTGCTTCGATGCGTCGCCGCGATCCCGTGGAGAACGCGGTGCGCACGGCCTTCTCGATGCCGCGTTCGAGGTTGTCCAGGAATCCCATGCGCCTCCTTCCACGGGGCTCGGGTGATGCAGGGCGGTCCAGCCCGACAGGGTGCGAGCATGGTCTCAAGATAGTAGATGGTGCTGACGGAGACGCACCGAGGACTGCCGGGATGCAGATTCAGTCACATGAGGATGAGTGCCCGGTGGAGTGCAGATGAGTGCCAGCTGAGACGGCGGCGGCAAGCCGATGCCCTGGCCCTTGAGCTCGTCCGTCGACTGGGCCAAGGTGGGGCCATGGATACCAAGAATGCTGATCAGCACGTGAATGCTTCCCCGCCCGAGGGTGTCATGGCATCGGCGGTCGGCGTCGGTCGCCGTCGGCGCAGCCGCTCGCTGAGCCTGGCGCTGCCGGTGCTCGGGCTGAGCGCCCTTCTGCTCGCCGGCTGCGGCGCCGCCGACTCGGATGACGCGGCCGATGCCGCGCAGTCGCAGTCCCAGGATGCCTCCGACGACGCCTCGACGGGCACCTCGGACGACGCCACCGAGCAGAGCTCGGATGACGCGTCTGACGACGCCTCGGATGACGCATCGGATGATGCCTCCGACGACGCGTCCGAGGGTGCTTCCGACGATGCCTCGGACGACGCGTCCGATGACGCCTCGGAGGATGCATCTGATGACGCGTCCGACGATGCCTCGGCCGACGCCTCCGATGACGCGTCGGCGGGTGCCTCGGAGGGCCCCTCCTCCGCCGCCGGCTCGGGCGTCCCCGCGGACTCCGCGCAGCTCGACGAGATCCTGGGCGCGGCCGAGGGCACGCTCGACGGCTCCACCGCCGTGGCCATCGAGGAGAAGGGCGCCGCCGGCTGGAAGGTCACCGTGGTCGAGGGCTCCGACGAGCAGGAGGTCCGCGTCAGCGAGGACCTGTCCACCGAGGTCACCGAGACCGAGCAGGACGATCAGGACGTGGATCCCGCCTCGGTCGAGGTCTCCATGGCCGATGCCATCGAGGCGGCCTCCGCCGACCAGGACGGCACCGTCACCGAGGTCTCGCTGGACGAGGACGACGGCACGATCGCCTGGCAGGTCGAGTTCGACGACGAGATCGACGTGGACGTGGACGCGAGCAGCGGCGACGTCATCGGCGTCGACCGCTGATCCGGACCCTGCGCACGACGAAGCCCGTCCCCGCCGTGATGGCGGGGACGGGCTTCCTCGTGCGGGTCAGGGATCAGAAGGCGATCCCGAAGACCCAGACGGCCAGCGTCATGGTCACCGCGGTGTTGAGCACCAGGCCGAAGAGGTTCAGCCAGATGCCGCCCTTGATCATCTGCGGGATCGAGACGTAGCCCGAGCCGTAGGCGATCGCATTGGGCGGGGTGGCCACCGGGAGCATGAAGGCGCAGGTCGCAGCCAGGGCCACCGGGATGGCCAGCAGCAGCGGATCCATGCCCATGCCCATGGCGATGCCGCCGGCCACGGGCAGGAAGGTCGCTGCGGTCGCGGTGTTGGAGGTCAGCTCCGTCAGGAACAGGATCCCCGCCGCGAACAGGACCACGAGCAGCACGACAGGAAGCCCGCCGAGCCCGGAAGCGACGTCGCCGATCCACTCGGTCAGGCCCGACGACGAGAACTGCGCCGACAGGGCCAGGCCTCCGCCGAACAGCAGCAGGACGCCCCAGGGGAGCTTGAGCGCGGAGTCCCAGTCGAGCAGCCGCACGCCGCGCGCAGCTCCTGCAGGCAGAAGGAACAGCAGCAGGCCCACGGCCATGGCGATGCCGGCATCGGTGATCGGCGGGGTGTCCGCTCCGACCCAGTCCGTGACGAGGGGGACGAAGACCCAGGCCAGGGCCGCGAGCACGAAGATCACGAGCACGCGCCTCTCCCCGGGGGAGGTGGTGCCGAGCTTGGCGAGCTCGTCGTCGATCAGCTGCTGGCCGCCGGGGATCTCGTCGATCTCGGGCTTGAACAGGACCTTGGTCAGCAGGAACCAGCACGCGGCCATCAGGACCACGGCCAGCGGGACGCCCACGATCATCCACTGCCCGAAGCCGATCTGGACGTCGTGCTCGGAGGCCATGTAGCCCACCAGCAGGGTGTTGGGCGGGGTGCCGATGATCGTGCCGAGGGAGCCGATCGAGGCGGCGTAGGCGATGCCGAGCATCAGGGCCGTGCCGAAGTTGGACTTCACCGGGGTCGGGGCCGCGTCCTCATCGGTGTCGACGGGGTCGTCGATGGCATCCGATGTCTTGTTGACCAGCAGCAGCACCGAGATCCCGATGGGCAGCATCATCACCGCGGTGGCGGTGTTGGAGACCCACATGGACAGGAAGCCCGTGGCGATCATGAATCCCGCGATCATCTGCGGGGGCCTGGTGCCGATCAGCCGGACCGTGAGCAGGGCCATGCGCCGGTGCAGGTTCCAGCGCTGCATGGCAAGCGCCAGCAGGAAGCCGCCCATGAACAGGAAGATGACGTTGTTGCCGTAGGAGGCGCCGACGTCGTCCAGGGGCGTGGAGCCCAGGGTGGGGAAGACGATCAGCGGGACCAGAGCCGTTGCGGGGATGGGCAGCGCCTCGGTCATCCACCACACGGCCATGAGCACAGCCGTGGCGGCGGTCAGGCGCGCCTCCTGGGGTACGTCGCCGGGCATGACCAGGTAGACCAGGATGCCCAGGACCAGGCCGACGGCCAGGCCGAGCCACTGGATCTGCACCGTGCGGGTCGGCTTGGCGGGCTCGCGCTGACCCGGGGAGAGCTGATCGATCTCTTCGTTGCGCCGAGGATCGGCCTCCTGACCGATCAGGTGATCGCCGGGGACCTTGTGCCCCACGGGCGTGGAGCCTCCGCGGGGATGATCCGGGTGGGCGTCGTCGTTCGGTCCGGGAACGGACCAGGGGAAGTTCGGCATGGAGGCCTCCGCATCGCAGGTGTGACGGGTGGCACCTCAGCCTATCTGCAGGAGGCTCCCAGCGCGCACTCGGGTTGCTGGATCGCAGGGTGCGAGCGGCGCTGGGAGCCTCGGTGCGGGACGCTGCCGGTCAGTCGGCCTGGATCGTGGCCAGGCGCTTGGTGGCCTCGAGCCCCAGGATCTCGTCGATGACCTCCCGGGTGACCCCGGAGGAGCAGTCGGTGACCAGGTAGCCGGTCTCGCCCTGGGTGACCAGGGCCTGGCGGTCGACATTCACCTGGTGCTGCGAGAAGACGCTGTTCACCGCGGACAGGACGCCCGGGACGTTCTCGTGGATGTGCAGCAGGCGCACCCCGGTGCTGACCCGGGTGAGCGTGACCTCGGGGAAGTTCACCGACAGCTCGGTCGAGCCGTTCTCGGTGTAGTCCAGCAGCTTGCCGGCCACGAACTGCCCGATGTTCTCCTGCGCCTCGGCGGTCGATCCGCCCACATGCGGCGTCAGGATCACATTGGGCAGATCCTGCAGCGGGGACTCGAATGCCTCGCCTGCGGCCTTGGGCTCCTCCGGGTAGACGTCGATCCCGGCCCCGGCGATGTGCCCCGAGGCGAGGGCGTCGTGCAGGGCGTCGATGTCCACCACGTGGCCGCGGGAGAGGTTCAGGAACAGGGTGCGCGGGCGCATCTTCTCGAACTCGGCGCGGCCGATGAGCTCCTTGTTGGAGCCGCGGCCGTCGACGTGCACAGAGATGCACTCGGCCTTCTCGAAGAGCTCGTCCATGGTGGCGCACTTGCGGGCGTTGCCCATGGGCAGCTCGTCGCGGACGTCGTAGAAGTACACGTGCATGCCGATCGCCTCGGCGAGCACCGAGAGCTGCTTGCCGATGTTGCCGTAGCCGATCAGGCCCAGGGTGCGTCCGCGGACCTCATGGGCGCCCTTGGCGGACTTGTCCCACAGCCCGGCGTGCATGTCCCGGTTCTTGTCCGTGAGGTGGCGGGCCAAGGCGATGATCTCGCTGATCGCCAGCTCCACGACCGAGCGGGTGTTGGAGTACGGGGCGTTGAAGCACGGAGTGGCTGTGTCCGAGGCGGCCTCCAGATCGATCTGGTTCGTGCCGATGCAGAACGCGCCGACCGCCATGAGGTCGGGTCTGGCCTCGAACACGCGGCGCGTGACCTGGGTCTTGGAGCGGATGCCGAGCAGATCGACTCCTTCCAGGGCCTCGATCAGCTCGTCCTCGTCCAGGGCGCCGGCCCGGGTCTCGACCTCGACCCCGTGGCGGCGCAGGATGTCTTCGGCTTCGGTGTGGATGTTCTCCAGGAGCAGGGCTTTCACGCATCCGATCCTATCGACATGCGCGCGAGGGGCTGTTCAGGGCCGATCGCGCAGGTCGATCCCGAAGACGCGGCGCACCGCGGTGACCATGTGACGGCCGTGCCTGCTGGTCGACGGCGTGGAGGCGACGGGCAGGAAGCGGCCCGGGTGCTCGGGGTGGGTGATCTTCCCGTGCGTGGGCCCGGAGGTCGTGACATCGAAGCCGGCCGCTCGCAGGCGCTCGAGCAGGTCGCGCTGGGTGGTGGGGTACCGGGTCCCCTGCTTGCCCGACGCGCGCGGGGCCGAGCCCGGCTCCTCCGGCAGCGGCTGCTCGGGGCGACGGGCAGTGGCCCATCCGGAGCGGAAGATCCCCACCACGGCGCCCTCGGCCCGGGTCACCTGAACGCACAGCTCGCCGCGCAGGAAGTGATCCGTGCGGCCCAGGTCGACGGTCCAGACGTCTTCGGGGGCATCGACGGCCTCCTGCAGCTGCGCCAGCGTGGCATCCCATGCGCCCACCACGTGGACCCGATCCTCCGACAGCCGCACCCGCGAGCCGCGGGCCGTGGGAGCAGGCGCTCCGGAGGCGACGGTGTACAGGGCATCGGCAGGAGGCTGCGGTGCGGGGGCGGAGGGGCCGGCGCTGACCCGGGCCGCCACCTGCTGCCGCTGCCGGTTCAGGCGCTGCTGCTCCTGGCGACGGCGCTGCTGCTGCTCTGCCTCCTCCGTGGCCTGCTGCGCTCTGCGTGCGGGGGCCGGAGTCCAGTCGACGGGCTCGACGGACAGCGCGGGGTCGCGTCGACCGCGCATCACGGCAGGCGAGGGTGCGCGCCGGGGCTGCTGCGCCATGGTCGTCTCCTTGCGGGGTCTGCGTTGCCGATAGGGTTCTGAGCCGTGCGCTGCGATTATCACGACCGAGGGCTGTGCGATTCCTGCACCCTGATCGATCAACCCTATGCGCAGCAGCTGACGGCCAAGCAGGACGGGGTCCGGGCGTTGCTGGACGACGGAGGCGCCGACACGTCCGGGCTCACGTGGCTGGAGCCCGTGGCCAGCGCGGAGTCGGGCTTCCGCAACAAGGCCAAGATGGTCGTGGCGGGCACCGTCCGGCACCCCACGCTGGGGATCCTGGATCCGCGCGGTCGCGGCATCGATCTGCGCGAATGCCCGCTGTACCCCGAGCCGATCGGACGGGCCCTCCCGATCGTGGCGGCGTTCTGCACCCAGCTTCGTCTGCTGCCCTACGACGTCCCCAAGGGCCGCGGCGAGCTCAAGCACGTGCTGGTGACCGTCTCGCCCGACGGCGAGCTGATGCTGCGCTTTGTCCTCCGCTCCGAGAAGATGCTCGGGCGCATCCGCGAGCACCTGGATGTGCTGCTCGAGGCCCTGCCGGGGCTGCGTGTGGTCACGGCCAACCTGCAGCCGGAGCACCAGGCGGTGCTCGAAGGCCCGGTGGAGCACGTGCTCACCGACGGCGACAGCCTGTCCATGCCGATCAACGGCATCCCGCTGCGGCTGCGGCCGCGCTCGTTCTTCCAGACCAACACCGAGGTCGCTGCCGCCCTCTACCGCCAGGCCGTGGAGTGGGCGCGCGAGCTGGAGCCCGCAGAGGTCGTGGACCTGTACTGCGGGGTCGGCGGCTTCGCGCTGCACCTGGCTGCTGCGGATCGGCGGGTGCACGGCGTGGAGATCTCCGTCGAGGCGGTCGAGGCCGCGCGACAGGCGGCGGCCGAGATGGGCCTGCCGACGTCGGGGCCCGGGGCGGTGACGTTCACGGCCGGCGACGCCACCGCCGTGGAGCGCTCGCTGGAGGGCGAGGTGCCGCTGTTGGTCGTGAATCCGCCGCGGCGCGGGCTGGGCGTCGAGCTGGCGCAGCGACTGGAGGACTCGCAGGTCCGCAGCCTGATCTACTCGAGCTGCAATGCGCGCACGCTGGCCCGCGACCTGGCGGCCATGCCGTCGTGGCGCCCGGTGCAGGCGCGGCTTCTGGACATGTTCCCGCACACCGGTCACAGCGAGACCGCCGTGCTGCTGCAGCGGCGCTGAGGCTCCTCAGAAGGCCAGCAGGTCCTGAGGCGCCGGAGCCCCGAGCTCGGGCAGCTCCAGCAGGCCGCCGCCGACGAAGCGGCGCAGCTGCTCGCTCGAGGTCATCGTCCAGTTCGAGGCCAGGCTGCCGTACGGCGACAGCTCCTTGACGTTCATGGTGTACAGCTCCGGGTCCTGGAACGGCGCCAGGGTCCTCCTCAGCAGGTCCTGGATGTCATTGCGCTGCAGCCGCCGCCACGTGCTGGGGTGGATGCGCCGCAGGACCCGCACGCCGTCGATGAACTCGACCGTGGCCTCCGGGCCGGAATCCGCGATGCCGACGCTGAGACTGCCGGGAGCGGTCGAGCAGATCGTGTCCACTCCCAGCAGCAGGTCCTCGACCAGGTGGGTCGCGGACAGCAGACGGCCCTGCAGCATCGGATCGCCCCCGTCGGCGGAGCGCCCGAATCCGAGCTGCTCCCGCAGGCGGCTCAGTCCGCGCGGGGGCTCCTGCTCGCGCGGCACCTCGAAGCCGAGCAGGTACCTTCCCGGGCCCTCCGAGCCCAGGAAGCAGCGCACATGCGGGTCCTGCTCCGCGGAAGCGCCCTCGGTGCATTCGTCGAAGACGGCGTCAGCCAGAGCGGCGCAGGCTTCGAATCCTGCGCGGGTCAGGTCGTCGAAGACCATGCGCGGCTCGCGGTGCACGGTCTGGTACTCGACGATCACGGAGTCGTAGGCCCAGGAGCGGGCCCTCGGATCCGACGGGGCAGTGCGGGACATGGCAGGTCCTGACGATCTGGCCGTCCTACTTCGGGCTGAGCAGGACGACGGCGCGCTTCGCGGCCTCGGTCGCGGCGGCAAGCCGTCCCGAGTCCGCCGCCGTTGGGGCGACCTGCGGGAGCGCGAGGCGAGAGAGGCCTCGAAGCGCCAGGTCACAGGCCGGTTCCGGCAGTGGATTTCCATCATGGCGGAAGCCGATCGCGGGCCGCGCGCCGTGCGATGCCCTCAGATCCGGGGACGCATTCTGCCCCGCTGGGGGTCGGGTGGCGGGGCCGATGCGCGCCATAGCGGCGATCGGGGATAAATCTGCAGGTCATCGACCTATTTGTTTGCGCATGAAGTGAAGACGGATGGATCCGTGGCCGATACAGAGCGATGACCACGCTTGGGCACCTGCGCGGCGCCCGAGCCGTCCCCAGGGACGCGGTGCGCGGGGCCGACGCACTCAGTACCCGGCCCGCGGATCGACGACGCCCTCGAGCTCGCCGTCGGAGGCGAAGGCCCGCAGGTTCCGCTCGATCCGCGCGAAGATCAGCGGGCGGATCATCTCCATGGTGTCGGCGGTGTGCGGGGTGATCAGGCACCGCTGCAGCTCCCACAGGGGATGTCCGTCGGGCAGGGGCTCGGGATCGGTGACGTCCAGGGCCGCACCGCCGATCCGCTGCCCCTGCAAGGCATCGACCAGGGCGTCGGTGTCGACCAGGCCCCCGCGGGCGATGTTCACCAGGATCGCGTCGGTGCGCATGGCCTCCAGCTCGGCCCGCCCGATCAGGTGCTGCGTGTCCTCAGTCAGGGCGGCGGCCACGATCAAGACGTCCTGGAAGGGCAGCACGTCCGGCAGATCGTGGGTGCTGATCGTGCGATCGGCCTCCTCGACCGGCTCGGGGCGGCGGCGCACGGCCGTGACCTCGACGTCGAACACGTGCAGCAGGTCCATGATCCGGCGCCCGATCCCGCCGGCGCCCACCACGACGGCCCGCATGCCATGCAGCGAGCGCCCCGACTGCGGCTCCCAGGTCCGCGCGACGACCCGGCGGGGCAGGTCCCGCAGCAGCGCGAGCGTCAGGGCCAGGGCGTGCTCGCCGACCGGCAGGGCGTAGGCGCCCTTGGCGGAGGTCCAGGCGATGTCCGGGCGGCGGCGCATGGACTCCGCGAAGGCCTCGATCCCGGCCGAGGGCAGCTGGACCCAGCGGATCCCCTCGTGCTCCACCGCGTCGAGCAGGTCCTGCGGGTCCGACTTGAAGGGCACGACGACGGCCTCGGCCGCAGCGGCGTCCTGCACGAGGCTTCCCCCGCCTGCGGCCACGGCCTCGCGGAAGCCGTCGTCGTCGGTGGGCAGCAGGTGGATGCGGGGCTGGGTCACGGTGGCCTCCTGGGCGTCGTCGTCAGGATCTCGTGTCCATCCTGCGCCATGGGGCCGATGCCCAGCCCGCGGTACCAGGCGAAGAAGCCCAGCAGCATGCTCACGACCGACAGGTAGGCGAAGGCCGCCCCTCCAGCGAGCGTGGGGGCAGGCGGCTGCTGGGCGATCGAGAGGCCGGCGAGCACGGAGCGGCCGGCGGCGGCCAGCAGGCCCCAGCCCAGTCCGGCCAGCGGGGAGGGCTGAAGGGGGGGGCACGGGGTCCGTCATCCGCCCGGCTGCGCTGCTGTCATTTCTCACGCCTGATAGTGGCCGTGCGCGAGCGGCCTCCGTGCGGTGCGACAGACCCGGCGCAGCAGTGACATGGCCTGACGCACTGCGTCACGCAGGATGAGAAGTCATCATGCTGGATTACTGTTCGGTCACCGAGGCGCCACCGGCCTCGACCCCTCCTCCCCGCAGCGTCCGCGCCCGGGCCGAACCCTCGAAGAGGTCCCTCATGTCCCTGCGCCGCACGCTCGGCCTCGCCCTGTCCGCCGGTCTGCTCGCCGTCGCCCCGTTCACGATGGCCCCGGCCGCCCAGGCGGCCGTCGCCAAGCCCCTGGACGTCGTCTCGATCAAGTACGACCCCGCGGGCAAGGATCGCCGCACGAACGCGGCGATCAACCAGGAGTACATGGTCGTCAAGAACACCAGCGGCCGCACGATCGATGCCACCGGATACCGGATCAAGGACGCCGCGAACCACACGTTCGTCTTCCCCCGCGGCACCCGGATCGGGGCGGGCAAGCAGGTCGTGATCCGCACGGGCAAGGGCACGAACTCGTCGACGACCCTGTACTGGAAGCAGGGCAACTACGTCTGGAACAACACCGGCGACACCCTGCGGCTGCTCACGCCCCAGGGCAAGCAGCTGGAGAAGTGCAGCTACCGCGGCGGCGGCTCGGTCGCCTCCTGCTGATCAGGGGCGGGCGCCCACCGCGCGATCTGCGCGGCCAGGTGCCCCGCGCCGTAGCCGGTGTCGATGTTGACCACGCCGATGCCCGGTGCGCGCGCCGAGAGCATGGTCAGCGCCGCGGCATGACCGCCGGCGGCCACGCTGTAACCCATCGAGGTGGGCAGAGCCACGACGGGGGCGGCGATCTGCCCCGCGATCCCGATGTCCGCGATCAGCCGCATGGGCCGGCCCAGGTATCGAGCGGTCTCGAGGGCCTCCCGCGCCATCGGCAGGTCGCTCGTGCCGGCGCACGCCACGATCACGAGTCCTCCGGTGGGCTCGGGCGGCTGCGGCGGCCAGGCCAGCAGCCGCGCCTGCTCGTGGTGCGCGGCCTCGGGCAGGGCCTCCAGGACGGCCCGGGCGCGATCCGCATCCGCGGGGGGTGAACAGGATCGGACCCGGGTCCTCCGCGCCCTCCCGGGCCAGCCGCGCGTACTCGGCGGCGATCGCCGAGACCTGCGCGGGCGACTTGGCATCGCACAGCACGGCTTCGGGCGTGCCCCGACGGCTGCCTCGCTCGAGGTCCAGCTGCGCCAGGCCCTCGAGGCGCCCCGCCCGCTGCTGCCGGTGTGGGTCGCGCGTCGCGGAGGGCTCGGAGCGGTCGTCGTCGGCTGGGCCGGGCTGCGGTCCTGCGGGCTCGGAGCCATGGGGCTCAGGCACTGAGGCTCCCGCGGGCGTCGGCCGGGGATCATCAACGCGCTGCTGGAAACCGGCGCGCTGGATGCCTGGCTCACGCCGATCATCATGAAGCGCGGTCGACCCGCTCAGATCCTGCACGCGCTGGTGCAGGTCGATCAGGTGGATGAGCAGGCGCAGTGGATCCTGGGGCTCACCGGCTCGCTCGGCGTGCGGCATGCGCCGGTGGAGCGGGTGATCCGCACGAGGTCCTTCGAGGAGATCGAGATCGACGGGCAGCGCATCGCCGTCAAGGTCGCCCGCGATGAGACGGGGGAGGTGCGCCGCGCCGAGCCGGAGTTCCGCGATGTCGCCCGCGCCGCCGAAACGCTGGGCCGCAGCCAGCGGGAGGTCCTCGAGCAGGCCAAGGCCGCGGCGCGCGATCTTCTGGGGTGAGACCGGGCCGCGTTCCACACCAGGATCAGTCGAGGCTCCGGTCGCAGTTGGTGACAGTTCTGCACTTCATCAGCGCTGATGGAGTGCAGAACTGTTACCAGACCTGATGACGCGCGAGCTCTTCACTGGAGATCAGGACTGTGATCCGCGCCATGACGCGTGAGGTGCCGGATCGGCGGCTTTCGCGGCATCACGATCCTGCAACGATCCCTTGCGACCGTGAATCGCGACCGCAAACGTAGGTGCTATCGCAAATAGCGATGCAGGAAACGCGAACGAGGTGTGCCTCATGAAACGCAACCGGATCCGCACCAGTGCCCTCGCCGTGACGGCGGCACCGCTTCTGCTCCTGTCGGCCGGAGCCCCGGCGGCGACCGCGAGCAGCGAGTCCGCACCCACGGCTCCCGTCGAGGAGTGCTCCGGCCCCACCGCGGCCCAGGCGCTCGCCGACGGAAGCGCTCAGCTCGAGCCGTACCTCGATCTGCCGCCCAACCCGGACCTCGCCGACACGTCCGGCTACTCGGGCTGCTCCGATCTCTCGTGGATCGTCGTCCCCCACGGGAACGTGGAGCATGCGCCGCATGCGGTGCTGCTGTTCCACCAGGGCGAGTACCTGGGCACCGCCACCGCCCATCCGCTGGAGCATGTGCCGCAGATCGAGCAGGTCTCCGACGACAGGCTCGCGATCGTCTACTCCTACATGGAGGACGGTCAGGGGACTCCGCCTCCGGAGGGCCGCGCGCTGTCCACGTTCACCTGGAACGACGACACCCAGTCGGTCGATCACGAGGGCGACTTCCCTCCGGGCGTCCGCTGAGCCGAAACCCGCATTCTCACGACGAGCACCAGACGAATCACGACCTCAAGAGGTGAGGACGATGACGAGCACGACCAGCATCCGAACCCGCATCCTGACCGCTGGCGCAGCTGCTGCGCTGCTCACCGCACCCGGCATCCCGGCGGCCGTCGCCGCACCGAGCGGCCCCGAGACGGCTGCCGCGCAGGAGGACTGCGCCGGTCCCAGCGGCGAGCGCGTGCTGCTGCGCGACGGCGGCAGCCTCCCCGACTGGGTGAGCCCGACGACCGGTGAAACGGTGGAGCCGAACCTGGAGTTCGCGGACACCAGCGGCTTCGACGCCTGCGCGGACCTGTCCTGGATCACGGTCCAGTACGGCAATGCGACGCATTCGCCGCAGCACATCCTGCTGTACCACGGCACCGAGTACCTGGGCACGGCGACCTCCGAGCCGCAGCCGTACCTCCCGCAGATCGAGTCGACCGGCGGTGACACCCTCACGGTGGACTACCCCTATGCCGCCCCCGGGCAGGACCCCGCCACCGCGAACCCGCGCGGCAATGCGGTCTTGACCTTCACCTGGGATGAGGCGACGCAGTCCGTCGTGCACGAGGGCGACTTCCCTCCCGGCGCCTGATCGGCGGGCCCGCGACCCGCCCCGAGATCGATCGGAGCCGGCGGGCCGCGGTTGGTGACAGATCGGCACCCCATCAGCTCTGATGGGGTGCCGATCTGTCACCAACCGCGATGGCCCAAGTGCCTCGAGGCCCTGTCAGCGGCTCAGCCGCTGCAGCCGGGTGAGCCGGCGCAGGCCGGCGGCGTCAGCGGACGAGGGCTGCGAGGCTGCGACTTCCTGCAGGCGTCGACGGGCGTCGTTGGCGTCCAGGTCCAGCCCGACGACCACCAGCTCCCCGGGCTCCGACGGCTCCGGCAGCCGCGCCACGTGGATCATCGGCCCGACCACATCGACCCGGAAGCCGCTGCGCCCGCGCGAGCCGTGGACGCGCACTCGGCACTTGAGCCGGTAGGCCCCGCGCGGCGGATCCTCGAGCAGCTCGACCAGGGCCCCGGGAGCCACGGGATGCTCGAGGGCGACGGAGACCGCCTGCGCGTGGTCGTGGTCGTGCTGCTCGGCGCTCTGCTCGCGCATCAGGCGCGCCAAGGGCAGCTGATCGACGGGGTCGTCGTCGGCCGCGGTGTCGAAGACCAGGGCGGGATCGATGCCGCCGCGCACCGCCTGCACGATCGGGACGTCGGGATTGCGCGCCCGGACGCGCTCGCAGATCCTCCCCACGACGGCCTCGCGGTCCTGATCCGCGAGCAGATCCGCCTTGCCGATCACCACCAGAGACGCTGCCGCGAAGCGGTTCGGCGGCGTCTCGCGAGCGTCCACGGTCTGGAAGTGGGTCACGGCGTCGATCACCTCGATCGCCCCGCCGTGGCGGACAGTGCCGACCTCGGAGCTGCCGATGATCCGCGAGAGCGCCAGAGGATCAGCTGCGCCCGAGGCCTCCACGAGGATCGCGTCCAGGTGCAGGCGGGGCTGGGCCAGGCGTCGCAGGGCCTCGTCGAGCCCGCCGGCATCCGGCAGGCAGCACAGGCAACCGCCGGAGATCGAGGCCGCCTCGTCGACCTGCCCGGAGACCAGAGCCGCATCCACGTTGAGCTCCCCGAAGTCGTTGACCACCACGCCCAGCCTGGCCCCGGGGGCTCGCAGCAGGTGGTTGAGCAGGCTCGTCTTCTCGGCGCCCAGGTGGCCGGTCAGGGCGATCACGGGGACGCGGACGGGCATGGGGCTCCTCGGCCGAGGCGGGTTCGGATGGTCGTTCGGCAGCTCCACGGTACGCGGGCGTCCCGCTTGCCCACCTCCGGAATCCGCGCCTACCATGGGATCCATGCCTCTGGGAATCGCTTCGATGAAGCTGCGCACCCGCCGCTGACGGCGGCGGAGCGCTCACTGACTTTCGCACGCCGTCCACGGCCGAACGCCGGACGGCTCCTTCATGCTGTCCGGCTCCATGACGAGCTCGAGAGACCAGCATGCGCACTACTTCTTCTTCCTCTTCATCCCTGACCACCGGCCAGCCCGCCGGCGCCCGCGCCCACCTGCGCGCCGAAGGGATCCGCGTGGTCCTGGGCGACCGCGTCGTCCTGCCCGGCGTCGACACCACGGTCTCCGCGGGGTCGCGACTGGCGATCGTCGGCGAGAACGGCCGCGGCAAGACGACCCTGCTCCACGTCCTGGCCGGCACCCTGCAGCCGGACTCCGGCAGCGTGCACCGATCCGGCACGCTCGCCCTGGTCGAGCAGGCCATGGCCGTCGACGGAGACCGTACCGTGGGCGATCTCGTGGCCGAGGCGATCGCACCGTCCCTGGCCGCGCTGTCGGCTCTCGAGGAGGCCGCCGCAGCGCTCGCCGAGGGCGGGGACTCCGACGACGACTACGCAGCGGCCTTGGAGACCGCCACCGCCCTGGAGGCCTGGGACGCCGAGCGCCGGGTCGACACCGCCCTGGCCGGGCTGGACGCCTGCAGCGACCGGCAGCGGCCGCTGAGCAGCCTGTCGGTGGGGCAGCGCTATCGCGTGCGCCTGGCGATGGCGCTGGGCGCAGCGCCCGATCTGCTGCTGCTCGACGAGCCGACCAATCACCTCGATGCCGCAGCGCTGTCATTCCTCGCGCAGCGCCTGCAGGAGCACCCGGGCGGGGTCGTCGTCGTGAGCCACGACAGGGCGCTGCTGGGTGAGGTGGCCGAGACGTTCCTGGACCTCGATCCCAGCCGCGACGGACTGCCCCGTCACTACACGGGCAGTCTGGAGGGCTGGCTCGAGGGGCGACGGCGCGAGCGCGAGCAGTGGGAGCAGGAGTGGGCGGCTCAGGAGACCGAGCACGCCCGGCTGGTCCAGGCCGCCGACGAGGCGCGCTCCCGCCTGCAGGGCGCATGGCGACCGCCCAAGGGCACGGGCAAGCACACGCGTGCCACGCGCTCGGCCGGCGTCGTCCAGGCGTTCAACCGCCGGGTGGAGGAGCTGGAGCGGCACGAGATCACGGTCCCCGAGCCGCCGCTGCGGCTGAGCTGGCCCTCGATGGACGCGAAGCCCGGGCAGCCGCTGCTGTCGGCGCGGGATCTCACTGTCGAAGGGCGGCTGAGCGAGCTGGTGAGCCTGGAGCTCAGCGGCGGAGACCGGCTGGTGCTCACCGGCCCCAATGGGGCGGGCAAGTCCACCCTGCTGGCCGTGCTCGCCGGGCGGCTGAGCCCGACGACGGGCGCTGTCGGCCTCGGTTCGCAGGCGCGGATCGCCCTGCTGTCCCAGGAGGTCCCCGAATGGGACCCCGAGCACAGCGGGCACCGGGTGCACGACGAGCACCTGGGGCGTCTGGGGCTGCGGGGGAAGGCACCCGATCCGGTGTCGCTCGGGCTGCTGGACGGGGCGGCCGCCGCCACGCCGGTGGGACGCATGTCCCAGGGGCAGCAGCGCAGGCTCCAGCTGGCCATGTGCCTGGCCCAGCGCCCGGACCTCCTCCTGCTGGACGAGCCCACCAATCACCTGTCGGCCACGCTGGCGGAGGAGCTCACCGCGGCACTGGAGACGGCAGAGTGCGCGGTGGTCGTGGTCACCCACGACCGGCAGATGCTGGCCGACCTCGCGAGCTGGCCTCGAAGGACGATCGGTGGGTGACGACCGGGCGCGGCGGGTCGCGTATGGCTATAGTCACAGAATCCGACGACGACCCGGGGGACTCCCATGGAACAGTTCATCACCGCCGCGAACGGGATCCTCTGGAGCCTGCCGATGTCCTTCGGCATCCTGCTCCTCGGCCTGTACTTCACCCTGCGCATGCTCTTCCCGCAGGTGCGTCTGATCCGGGACATGATCGGCCAGCTGATCGGCGGCGGATCGTCCTCGGCGGGCATCAGCTCGTTCCAGGCCTTCGCCATGGCGCTGGGCGGACGCATCGGCGTCGGCAACATCGCGGGCGTCGCGGCGGCCCTGTATCTCGGCGGGCCCGGCGCCATGTTCTGGATGTGGGTGACCGCGATCCTGGGCGCCCCGGTGGCGCTGGCGGAGAGCTCGCTGGCTCAGCTCTACAAGCACAAGGTGCGCGGCGAGTACCGCGGAGGACCCGCCTTCTACATCCTCGAGGGCCTCGGCAGGAACTGGCGCTGGCTGGCGGTGGCCTATGCCGCAGCCACTGTCTTCGCCACGGTGATCACCGGTCCGCAGATCCAGGCCAACGCGGTCACCGCGGCCACCACGGAGGCCTGGGGCTGGAGCCCGCTGTGGGTCGGGCTGGGCATGGCCGTGATCTTCTGCCTGATCGTGTTCGGCGGCATGCACCGCCTGGCGCGCACCGTCGGCCTCGTGGTGCCGTTCATGGCGGCGGCCTACATCGTCGTCGGCCTTCTCGTGATGATCATGATGTGGGAGAACCTCCCGGCCATGTTCGGGCTCATCTTCTCCAGCGCGTTCGGCGCTCACGCGATCTACGGCGGCCTGCTCGGCTCCGCGGTGGCGTGGGGCGTGCGTCGGGCCGTGTACTCCACGGAGATCGGCACCGGCTCCGGTGCCCAGGCCTCGGCTGCCGCTCACGTGTCCCACCCCGTCAAGCAGGGCCTGGCCCAGGGCTTCTCGGCCTACGTGGACACTCTGTTCGTGTGCACCATGACCGGCCTGATGATCCTGTCCACCAACAGCTTCAACGTGCAGGGCCCGGACGAGACGTCGCTGCTGGCCGAGAACGTGCCCGGCGTGGAGGAGGGCCCGGCCTGGGTGCAGATCGCGATCGACTCCGTGCTGCCGGCCTTCGGCCCGTCGTTCGTGGCGATCGCCGTGTTCCTGTTCTCCTTCACCACGCTGCTCTCGTTCTCCTTCTACGCGGAGACGAACCTGGCGTATCTCATCCCGAACGACAAGGCGCAGCGGATCTGCATCGGCGTCGCGCGCGTGCTGCTGGCCGGCTCCATGGTGTTCGGCTCGGTGCAGACCTCGGAGTTCGTGTGGTCGATGGCCGACTTCGGCCTGGGTCTGTACACCTGGGTGAACATGATCGCCCTGGTCCTGCTCAGCCCCATCGCCATCCGCCTGATGAAGGACTATGACCGCCAGCGCCGCGCCGGCGGGGAGATCGTGCTGGACCCCAAGGCGATCGGCGTGGACAACGCCCCCATCTGGGAGCAGATCCACGCCGCCTACGAGCGCCTCGGCGACGTCGGTGCCGCGATGGATCATGTGGCGGACACCGCCCCGGACACCCGCGCCATCTCCGTGGTGCGTCCGCGCAGCTGATTCCCGACGACCCCTCCCTTCCAGGAGCCCCACCACATGCAGCTCGACCTCCTGATCGACAACGCGTCCGTCGTCACCGGCGACGCGACCCGCCCGTCGGCCAGGCGGCTGGGGGTGTGGCAGGGCCTGGTGGTGGGGGTCGACGAGCAGCTCGACGGCCTCACCGCCCGGGAGCATGTAGATGCCGGTGGGCGCACCGTCGTGGCGGGCTTCAACGACGTGCACACCCACAGCGTGTGGTTCGGCCAGTCGCGCCTGGACGTCGATCTGGAGCAGGCGCGGACCGCCGAGCAGGTCTACGGGCTGATCCGCGACCGCGCTGAGCAGCTGGCTCCCGGGGCGTGGGTCACCTGCGCGGGCTTCGACCCCGGCCACCTCGACGGCCCCCAGCCCGACCGCGATGGCCTGGATGCGGCCGCCGCCGGGCGCCCCGTGCTGATCCGGCACAACACGGGTCATTCGCTCACCGTCTCCGGGGCGGCGCTGGCCATGGCGGGCATCGGCGAGACCGTTCGTCGGCAGCCCGAAGGCGGGCGGATCGTCACGGACGAGACCGGGCGGCCCACAGGCCTGCTCGAGGAGACCGCCATGCCCCTGGTCACGGGGCTGCTGCAGCCGGAGTCCCACGAGCACATCGGCCGCTGCCTGGAGCGGGCCTCCCAGGAGTACGCCGCCGAGGGCATCACCTCGGTGACCGATGCCGGGATCGCCGGCGGCTGGATCGGGCACAGCCCGCTCGAGTTCGCCGCGTATCAGCGGGCACGTGAGGCCGGGATGCTGCGTACCCGGTTCCAGACCATGGTCACGCTGGACGGGCTGAAGGCGATCGACGGCCACCCCGACGACGGCACCCACCTCACCCTGAGCGCGGGAGTCCGCTCGGGCGCGGGCGATGAGTGGCTGCAGATCGGCCCGGCCAAGGTCTTCACGGACGGGGCCATGCTGGGGATGACCGCGGCCATGTCGGAGGACTACTGCTTCGCCGGGCACGGCCGCGGCTACCTGCAGCAGGACCCCGGCGAGATGCGCCGCGCCGCCCTCTCCGCAGCGGCGGGCGGCTGGGCGCTGGCCATGCACGCGATCGGCGACGCCGCCCTGGACTTCGCCCTCGACGTGATCGCCGGGGCCCGGGAGCAGTTCGGGGCACCCGTGATGCCGCATCGCGTGGAGCACGGCGGCGTGGTGCGCGATGAGCAGGTGGCACGGATGGCCGAGCTCGAGGTCGTGATGGCCACCCAGCCCAACTACATCAGCGCGTTCGGCGAATCCGTGCGCGAGCGGATCGGCGAGGAGCGCGTGGAGCTGTCGTATCCGGCGGGGCGACTGCTGCGCGCCGGGCTCGTGCTGCCCGGCAGCTCGGACCGCCCGGTGGCCGGCGGCCGGCCGCTGGATGTGATCCAAGACTTCGTGCTGCGCCGCACCGAGGCGGGACAGGATTACGGGCCCGAGTCCGAGCGGCTCACGGTCGAGGAGGCGCTGCACGCCTACACGGTGGGCTCCGCCGAGGCCACGGGCTGGGGCGGGTACAAGGGGCAGCTGGTCTCGGGTCAGTTTGCGGATTTCGTGGTCCTCAGCGACGACCCCCGCGCGGTGCCGACTGATGTGATCGCCGAGATCGAGGTCGTGGCCACCGTCGTGGGAGGGCGGTTCGTGCACGGCGGGCTGTAAGAGACCGCCGCACCTGCGGCGCCGATGAGAGCTGTCGGATGTCCGGGATCGGTGCTCGAAGCCGGACACCCGACAGCTCTCGCGATTCTCCAGGCTCCTGCAGATCAGCGCCGCCGAGGGGACGCATTGGCGGCGATTCAGGACCGGGAAGGCGTCGGCTGCGTCCTCTCGACGGTGGGCGGGTGAATCCCGCTGGGCAGGCCGCGAGACGAGCGACCCGGCGCCAGGCCGGGCCTGTGCTCCGCGCATGGAGATCTTCCCCGGGCGGCGTGGGCGAGCGCATCTGAGCAGCTGGGAGCAGGAGTGCTGCGGAACGGCCCTGCGCGCCGACGAGACCGCCATGGTGACGCTCCAGTCGGCCTCGACGGTGGATGAGGATCTGCCCGGAGCTCCCGTGGACTGGCTCCTCGTGCTCCACGACAACGACGGACCGGGTATGCCGCCCGCTCACCGAGCGCTCGTGCGCGTCGAGCGAGTGCAGGAGGTGCGCCTCCCGTGGCAGCAGGTCTCTGCGGATGGAGTGGCCTGGGCAGTGGTGCCCGGCTCCGCGCGGCTGGCCGAAGCAGGGGCCATGCCTGGACGGGAGGAGCTCGCTGGCCAGGAGGGCGGCGTCGACGGCTGGATCGTGGACCTGGTGATCCTGGAGGACCTCAGCCCGCAGCGGTGGTGAGACTGCAGTCGGAGCGGAAAAGGCCCTGTACAGACAGAAGCACCCCGATCCTGTGGGATCGGGGTGCTTCTGGACTGTCGTGCGCGAGGGGGTGTTGAGTCTCACTACCTCGTCACCACATGTCTCAAAACCTCATCAACACCAGCGGACCCACGATGAGACATGACCCGCCGCCGCCAGATCATCACCGCCGTGACCACCGG
>NZ_SCNB01000026.1:0-31198 GCF_005502825.1 Kocuria sp. 2SI
CCCGCGAACAGATAGGCCCCGCGTGTCTCCCTCCCCCCGCCACACCGCGACCTGCTCCGTGCTGTCCCTGACGGCTCTGACCATCACCTCCCTTCTCACCGCCGTCCCGTCCCACGCCGAGGAGTCCCCCGCCACCGGCACCACCGATGCGGGCGCCCCGGCGGGCGAGCTGCCCCTGGTCGACGGCGAGGTCGTCTCCTACGACGACGAGGCCGTGGCCTCCTACGACGACCCCGAGCTGCCGCAGTCCGCTCCGAGCACCGGTGATGACACTCCCGGTGCCGCCATGGGCCAGTACCAGAAGACGGTCGAGGAGGCCAAGCACCTCTCGGAGGACTCCGAGGAGACCATGGAGCAGATCGAGGGCGGGGACCTTCCCGATCCCGAGGACACCGCCTCCGCGTCGTCCACCTCGGGTCCCATCGGCGCCATGTCGCTGAGCGTGCTCGGCAGCGCCTGGCAGCCCTCCGGCATCCAGGGCATGGATGTCTCGGGATGGCAGCCGTCGGTGAACTGGACGCGGGAGTACTCCATGGGCGCCCGCTTCGCCTATGTCAAGGCGACCGAGGGCACCACCTACACCTCGTCCGCCTTCGACAGCCAGTACATCGGCTCCTATCAGGCCGGGATGACCCGCGGCGCCTACCACTTCGCCGTGCCGACCCGCACCTCCACCGGTGCTGCGCAGGCGGACTACTTCGTGGACAACGGCGGCGGCTGGTCCGCCGACGGCCGCACGCTGCCCGGCCTGCTGGACATCGAGTACAACCCGTACCCAGCCTACGGCAACATCTGCTTCAATCTCTCCCAGTCGGAGATGGTCAACTGGATCGAGAGCTTCTCGAACCGCTACGAGAAGCGCACGGGCCGTCTGCCCGCGATCTACTCGACGACCGACTGGTGGGCCACCTGCACCGGCAACACTGCTCGGTTCAACGACCACCCGCTGATGATCGCGCGCTGGACCGGCTCCCCCGGAGTCATGCCCAACGGCTGGAGCACCTACGACATCTGGCAATACTCCGAGACCGGCCCGTTCTCCGGCGACTCGAACGTGTTCGGCGGCAGCGCCGCCAAGCTGCGCGACCTGGCCATCAACCCGAACTACCGCCCGATCGGCGGCAAGGCTCCGACGACCGCGCCCACGACCGCCGGCCCGTTCCGCGATGTCTCCGCCAGCAATCAGTTCGCCACCGAGATCACCTGGGCCAAGAACAAGAAGTACCTCAACGGCTGGTCCGACGGCACCTACCGCCCCACCGAGAACATCGACCGCAACGCCATGGCCGCCGTGGCCTACCGCATGGCAGGCTCCCCCGCCTACACCCCGCCGCGCGTCTCCCCCTACAAGGACCTGACCCCGCAGTCGGCCTTCTACAAGGAGATCACCTGGGCCCGCTCCGAAGGCCTGCTCACCGGCTGGTCCGACGGCACCTTCCGCCCCCTGAACGACATCGACCGCAACGCCACCGCAGCGCTGCTCTACCGCATGGCCGGCTCCCCGTCCTACACCGCACCGCGGACCACCTCCTTCAAGGACGTCCCCACCGGATCCGCCTTCTACAAGGAGATCCACTGGATGAGCGCCCAGGGCATCACGACCGGCTGGAACGACGGCACCTTCCGACCCCTGGACCAGACCCACCGCGACGCCATGGCCGCCTTCCTCTACCGCTTTGCCAACTGACCCCTGACGGTGCCCGCCCGCCCGGTGCTCGGGCGCCGTCAGGACCCGCTGACCATCGCGGCTGCGGCAGGACCCCCTGCCGCAGCCGCTCCCGCCCGGCTCGCAGCCGTCACCCGCGCGACTGCGAGCCCCGACGCTCTGCCCCGAGGCTTCTTCCCCGTCACGGACGCAGCACCACCCGGACGCGCTCCCGCGTCCGGAACCAGATGCAACCGCTCAGACGGCACATCGTCCGTGCCAGCAAGGGAAGTGACCCATGACCCGTTCCGTTCGCCATCGACTCGCCGGCGCAGCGCTGGCCGCCGCGGCCCTCACGGCCCTGCCCGTGATGCTCGGGCCCGCACCCGCCCAGGCCGCCTCCCAGGACATCGTCAGCGTGGCCTCGTCCCAGAAGGACGGCTACCGGCAGCAGATCCTCAGCGAGATCAATGCCTACCGGACGGCTCGCGGCCTCAAGCCCGTGCGCTACTCCTCCACGATCACCGGCATCGCCCAGGACGAGTCCGATCGAGTGGTGCGTGCCGAGTACGTCAGCCACTCCCTGAACTTCGTCTCCGATCCCCGACGCGGCGCCGGCGTGGACGCCATGAATGAGATCACGGCCCTCGAGTACTCGATCAACCCCAAGGCCCTCGTCACCTGGTGGAAGAACTCCCCTGATCACAACAAGGTGCTGCTCTCCCCCAAGATCGACGTGATCGGCATCGGCGTCACGATCGCCGACGGGAACCTTGCTCGCACCGGGCAGCCCTGGCGGATCGTCTCGGTCGTCGACGGCTACGGCTATGCCTCGGGCTACGGCCCCTCCGACGCCCGCTCGTCGGTCACCTCATCCACGACGGCCAAGCCCACCACCAGCTCCGCCGTGAAGCCCCAGGCGACCCGCAAGACCGTCCCTGCCGGGCCCTTCGCCGATGTGCCGGGCGACCATCCTTTCGCCTCCGAGATCAGCTGGGCCAAGTCGAAGGGCCTGCTCACCGGCTGGTCGGACGGCACCTTCCGCCCGACCCAGAACATCGACCGCAACGCGATGGCCGCCGTGGCCTACCGCATGGCCGGCTCGCCCGCCTACACCCCGCCCAAGGTCTCCCCCTATAAGGATGTGTCCCCGTCCTCGGCCTTCTACAAGGAGATCACCTGGGCACGCTCGAAGGGCCTGCTCACCGGCTGGTCCGACGGCACCTTCCGCCCGCTGAACGACATCGACCGCAACGCCACCGCCGCGCTGCTCTACCGCATGTCGGGATCGCCGGCCTACACCGCACCGAAGACCTCCTCGTTCAAGGACGTGCGCCCCGGCTCGGCCTTCTACAAGGAGATCCAGTGGATGAGCGCCCAGGGCATCACGACCGGCTGGAACGACGGCACCTTCCGCCCGCTGGATCAGACCCACCGCGACGCCATGGCCGCCTTCCTGCAGCGCTACTCGTCCTGACCCGCCTTCCGGGTCCGGCACAGCACGACGCCCTCGCTTCCGCACGGAAGCGAGGGCGTCGTCGTCTGTCCGCCGCGGCGATCTCAGGATCGGCGGCAGCCGGGTGTCAGGAGCGGCCGTTGAACAGGCTGGTGACCGAGCCGTCCTCGAAGACCTCCTGGATGGCCCGAGCCAGCAGCGGGGCGATCGAGAGGACCTCGAGGCCCTCGAAGCGGTGCTCCGGCGGGACGGGCAGGGTGTCGGTGACCACGACCTTGCGGGCGCCGCAGCTCTGCAGGCGCTCGACCGCGGGGTCCGAGAACACCGCGTGGGTCGCGGCGATGATGACGTCCTTGGCCCCTGCGGCCTTCAGGACCTTCACCGCCCCGGTGATGGTGCCGGCGGTGTCGATCATGTCGTCGATCAGCACGCAGGTCCGCCCCGCGACCTGGCCGACGACCTCCTTGGAGACCGCCTGGTTCGGCACGGTGATGTCGCGGGTCTTGTGCACGAAGGCCAGCGGCGAGCCGCCCAGGCGCTCGGCCCACTGCTCCGCCACGCGCACACGGCCGGTGTCCGGGGAGACCACGGTGACGTTGTCGACGTCGTCCACGAGCGTGCGCACGTGATCGGCCAGGATGGGGATGGCCATGAGGTGATCGACGGGGCCGTCGAAGAAGCCCTGGATCTGGGCGGTGTGCAGGTCCACGGACATCAGGCGGTCGGCGCCTGCCGTCTTGTACAGATCCGAGATCAGGCGAGCGGAGATGGGCTCGCGGCCCTGGTGCTTCTTGTCCTGGCGCGCGTACGGGTAGAAGGGCGAGACCACGGTGATCGAGTTCGCCGAGGCCCGCTTGAGCGAGTCCAGCATGAGCAGCTGCTCCATGATCCAGTGGTTGATCGGCGCCGGGTGGGACTGGATCAGGAAGGCATCGGCGCCGCGCACGGACTCGCTGAAGCGCACGTAGGTCTCGCCGTTGGCGAAGTCGTAGGCGTCGGTCGGCACGAGCTCCGTGCCGAGCTCACGCGCGACGTCCTCAGCCAGCGGGAGGTGCGCCCGGCCCGAGAGCAGGACGAGGCGGCTCGATCCGTTGTTGAGGATCCCGGTCATCGTGACTCGCTTTCTCCGGCCACACGGGCCGACGCGGTGCCGTCCGCGGTCTGCCCCGCGGACGTGCCTTCGGTTGTACCAGACTCAGCTGAACCCGTGCGGGCCCGTGCCGAGGCCTCCGCGGCTGCGGTGCCGGCGCGGTGCTGCTCGACCCAGCCCTTCACGATCACAGCACGGCCCTCGGTCAGCGCCAGGGCCCCTGCCGGTACGTCCTTGCGCACGGTGGTGGACGCACCCGAGTAGGCGCCGTCGCCGACCGTCACGGGGGCCACGTACATGTTGTCCGAGCCCATGCGGACGTGATCGCCGATTGTGGTGCGGTGCTTGTTCACGCCGTCGTAGTTCACGAACACGGAGGCGGCGCCGATGTTGGAGCCGGTGCCGATGGTGGCATCTCCCACGTAGGACAGGTGCGGGACCTTGGAGCCCTCGCCGATCGTGGAGTTCTTGGTCTCCACGAACGTGCCGATCTTGCCGTCGGCACCCAGCTCCGTGCCCGGGCGCAGGTAGGCGAACGGGCCCACCGAGGCGCCGGCGCCGATCCGGGAGTCCGAGCCGTGCGTGCGCACGACCTTGGCCCCGCGGCCGACCTGGACGTCGTCCAGGGTGGTGTCCGGGCCCACGACGGCGTCCTCGCCGATCGAGGTGACGCCGTGCAGCTGCGTGTTCGGCAGGATCGTGGCGTCCTGCCCGATCGCGACCTCGACGTCGATCCAGGTGCTCGCCGGGTCCACGACGGTCACGCCATTGAGCAGGTGGCGGCGCACCGTGACCTGGTTGAGGTGCCGGCCGAGCTCGGCCAGCGCCGCACGGTCGTTGGCACCCTCCAGCTCCATGTAGTCCTCCATGAGCGCGGCGTCCACGCGGCCGCCGGCCTCGCGGGCGATGCGGGGGACGTCGGTCAGGTACATCTCGCCCTGGGCGTTGTCCGTGGTGACCGCGGCCAGCGAGTCCCGCAGGACGTCGGCGTCGAAGGCGAAGATCCCCGAGTTGATCTCGGCGACCGCGCGCTCGGCCTCGGTCGCGTCCTTGAACTCGCGGATATCGGCGAAGGAGCCGTCGGCATCGCGCAGGATGCGCCCGTACTTGCCGGGCTCGGGGTGCTGGGCGGTGAGCACCGTGACCGCGCTGCCGTTGTCCTGGTGGGTGCGCACCAGATCGGCCAGCGTGTCCGGGGTCAGCAGGGGCACGTCGCCGTAGGTGACCACCACGGTGCCCTCGACCCGCTGCTGGGCGTCCAGGGCCTCGAGCCCGGCCAGCACGGCGGAGCCGGTGCCCGGGACCTCGGACTGATCGGCGATGATCGCCTCCGGGTCGAAGGCCAGGACGTGCTGGGCCACGCGGTCCCGGTCGTGTCGGACCACGACGGCCAGGCGCTGCGGGTCCAGCGAGCGCGCCGCCGCCAAGGAGTGCTCGACCATGGAGCGCCCGCAGATCTCGTGCAGGATCTTGGGAGTCTTGGACTTCATCCGCGTGCCCTTGCCCGCGGCCAGGACGATCACTGCGGCCGGCGGCACCATCGCCCCGGCGGATTCCGTTGTGCTCACGACTGTCGTGCTCCTCTGGGATGGGATGTCGAGGGGACGGGACGAGTCGGTGGGCTGCCGCGTCCCGTCGGTTCCGCCTCTAGGGTTCGAACCTAGACTCCACGGCTCCAAAGGCCGGGGTGCTGCCAATTACACCAAGGCGGATCGCACCGTGGCGCGGCAGGTGCGGGACCGCTTCTCTCGCGGCTGCCGCGGGCACCGCGCGTGCTGGCCCACACTACCAGTCGGCACTCAGGCTCCTGGTGATGCCGCGGGCCCTCCGGCGTCCGCCGCGGCCGATAGGCTGAGCGGATCATGGCTCATCTACTCGGCGGGGAGAACCTGCACCTGTCCTTTCCCACCCGCACGGTCCTGGAGGGCGTGACGGTCGGCATCGACGCCGGCGACCGCATCGGCATCGTCGGGCGCAACGGCGACGGCAAATCGACCCTCATGAAGGTCCTCGCAGGACGGATCGACCCTGATCAGGGACGCGTGACCTCGCGCTCCGGGACCCGGATCGGGATGCTCGACCAGGCGGACGTCCTGGATCCGTCGCTGACGGTCGGTCAGGCCGTCGTCGGGGATCGTCCCGAGCACGAATGGGCCGGCGATCCCAAGGTGCGCGACGTCATCGGCGGGCTCGTGGCCGATCTGGACTGGGACGCGCCGGTGGGCGAGCTCTCCGGCGGCCAGCGCCGCCGCACCGCCCTGGCCGCGCTGCTGGCCCAGGAGTGGGATGTGCTGTTCCTGGACGAGCCCACCAACCACCTCGACGTCGACGGCATCACCTGGCTGGCCCGGCATCTGAACTCGCGGTGGCCCAAGTCCCAGGGCGGGCTCGTGGTGGTCACCCACGACCGCTGGTTCCTGGACGAGGTCTCCACCGCCACCTGGGAGGTCCACGACCGGATCGTGGATCCCTTCGAGGGCGGCTATGCGGCCTACGTCCTGCAGCGCGTCGAGCGCGACCGACAAGCCGCTGTGACCGAGGCCAAGCGGCAGAACCTCATGAAGAAGGAGCTGGCCTGGCTGCGCCGCGGCGCCCCTGCCCGGACCTCCAAGCCCAAGTTCCGCATCGAGGCGGCCAACGAGCTGATCTCCGATGTCCCGCCGCCGCGCGACACCGTGGAGCTGTCGCGGATGGCCGTCTCGCGGCTGGGCAAGCGCGTGGTCGACATCGAGGATGCCTGGGTCACCTACACCGGGGCCCACGACGACGAGGAGACCGGCCACCGGGAGGCCGGCGAGCACACGGTGCTCAAGGACGTGACGTGGCTGATCGCCCCCGGCGAGCGCACCGGCATCCTGGGTCGCAACGGCGCCGGCAAGTCCACTCTTCTGGGACTCGTCACCGGCGACGTCCAGCCCACCTCCGGAACCGTCACGCGGGGCAAGACCGTGAAGCTGGCCGTGCTGACCCAGCA
Organism: Kocuria sp. 2SI; assembly: GCF_005502825.1. Lineage (NCBI taxonomy): Bacteria > Bacillati > Actinomycetota > Actinomycetes > Micrococcales > Micrococcaceae > Kocuria > Kocuria sp. 2SI. The sequence goes on from NZ_SCNB01000026.1 coordinate 7,166, forward strand.
GCTGCGCGAGCTCGAGGAAGTCGCCGAGGACCGCGTCTCGGATGTGGTCGGGCGCTACCGGACCTCCTACGTGACCGGCGGCAAGGAGATGACGCCCGGGCAGCTGCTCGAGCGGCTGGGCTTCACCAACGAGCACCTGGCCACGCCCGTGAAGGATCTCTCCGGCGGGCAGAAGCGGCGCCTGCAGCTGCTGCTGATCCTGCTCGAGGAGCCCAATGTCCTGGTGCTGGATGAGCCGTCCAACGACCTCGACACGGACATGCTCGCGGCCATGGAGGACCTGCTGGACACCTGGCCGGGCACCCTGCTGGTCGTCTCCCACGACCGCTATCTGCTCGAGCGGGTGACCGATCAGCAGTACGCCGTGCTCGACGGCCGCTTCCGGCATCTGCCCGGCGGCGTGGACGAGTACCTGCGCCTGGCCGACGGCTCCGCGCTGCAGACCTCCGAGTCGAACCCCATGGCCGCCTCCGCGTCCTCGCAGGGCTCCTCCCTGTCCGGGGCCGAGTCCCGCGCCATGCAGAAGGAGGTCGGGTCGATCGAGCGCAAGCTGTCCAAGCTGCGCGAGACGGTGGCAGACCGGGAGCAGGAGCTGGCCGACCACGACCAGACCGACTTCGAGGGCCTGGGCGAGATCACCGCCCGCATGAACGCGGCCAAGGACGAGATCGACGAGCTCGAGATGCGCTGGCTCGAGCTCTCCGAGCAGCTGGAGGGCTGATGCGGCCCCACCACCGGAGGAGACGCCCATGACCGCGGGAGAGCCCGCCGAGCAGACCGGCGCCGCACAGGCTGTAGGGAAGGCCCAGGATCCGGGCTGGTCGTCGATGACCGGGCTGGAGACCCTGCGCTGGCTCAAGGACCACGATTCCGACGCCGTCCCGTCGATCCGCCGGCTGCTCGGGATGAGCTTCGATGAGGTCGAGGCGGGCCGCGTCGTGATGTCCGTGAAGGGCATGCGGCTGCGCGCCGAGGGCACCACGATCCACGTGGGCGGGCGCACCGCGACCGCTGAGGGCCAGGTGCATCACGAGAGCGGACGGCTCATCGCTCACGCCACCACGACCTGCCTGATCATCCGCTGAGCGCTCGCCGACGACTGCGGGCGCCCGCGCGCACCTCGGGTTATCGTCGGGGAGATCGCGCGGTGAGGATGCCGCCGGCTTGAGATCCCGAGGGGAGACGACGTGGTCCCTGCCCCACCCGCCGACGGCGTCGCCGCGGAGCTGGCGGCCGTCGAGGTGCTGCGCGGCTCCGGTCTGCGCCGGGCCCTGGACTCCGTGCTGGCCGCCCATGGGCTGGCGCTGGGGCGTCGTCGGCTCTGCGCATCGGACGGGCGGCCGTGGCGGCGGATCGGCCTGCACCACCGCCCGGGCGCCGGGGTCACCGGCGTCTACGCGCTGCGGCTGCGCCACGATCTGCAGGGGGCGCCCACATGGCCCGGCAGGCTGCCGTCGCAGGACCCCGACGAGGTCGTCGTATGCCTGTCGACCGGGGCCATGCCGGCGCTGCCGAAGTCGGGCTCGGACTCCTCCTGGGGTGACCCCGGCCCCGTCGCGGTGGAGGCCGAAGGCTGCGCCCTGATCGGGTGGCTGTGGCCCGAGGACCCCTGGCTGCCGGGGCTTCGCAGCTCCACATCTCTGCTGGATCCGAGCCTGGGACTGGGCCTGCCGGATCCAGAGGCGCTGTCTCCGGCGCCTCTGTCCTATCGCCCCACCCGGCGCGCCGTGCTGCGCCTGAACGCCGACGGACTCGACGACCCCGCCGCCTGGCTCAAGGTCGTGCGGCCTGCCCGTCAGCACGAGCTCGTGCAGCGCCACCTCAGCCTCTGGGAGGCGGGCGTCCCGGTGCCCCAGCCCCTGGCGGTCTCCGGCGACGGCGGCGTGCTGCTGGCGCACGTTCCGGGGCACCCCGCCTCGCGGAAGCGACACGACCACCCGGAATCGCCGCTGCAGGCGGAGCATCTGCTCGCCCTGCTGGACCGGCTTCCGTGCTCGGTCATGGACCTGGCCCGGCGTCCGTCGTGGACGGATCGCGTCCTGGACTACGCGCGCTCAGCTGCGGCCTCCCTGCCGGAATCGGCCGAGGAGGTGCTCGCCCACGCGGAGGCGGTGGATGCCGCGCGGTGCGCGTGCGAGGACGCTGACCTGGTCCCGAGCCACGGTGACTTCCACGCCGGCAACGTCATGGTGGGACCCCGACTGCTGGAGCCGTCCCTGGGGCCGATCACGGGCCTGCTGGATCTCGATTCCGTGGGTCCGGGTCGCCTGGACGATGACCTGGCCTGCTATCTGGCGCACCGCTGCGCGCAGCTGGACGACCCCCGGGACGACCGCGCTCCCCTCTCCGCGCCGTCGATCGCGCCGGTGCTCGAGGCCTTCGACGGCATCGTGGATCCCGCGTCCCTGCGCGTGCGCGTCAGCGGCGTCCTGCTCTCCCTGGTCTCCTCGGCCGCCCGTCGGGGAGGCGAGGAGGCCGCAGCGCGGCGCCTGCAGCAGTCCCGGCAGGCGCTGCGCGCCGCGCAGGAGGTCTGAGCCGCCTCAGACCGCGTGGCGACCGCGCGAGACCCGCGGATCGGCCGGCTGCGGCAGGCCCCACAGCAGCGGCACCGATCCGGTGACCCGGTGGATGACCAGCGCCACGACGACGGTGAGGACCGTGAGCAGGACCGGACCCGCCCAGAGCATCACCGTGCCCATGGCCTCCGGCCAGGCCACGCGCGTCATCAGGCCGAGCAGCAGCTGCAGGATGATGGCGTGCAGCACGTAGATCGGCAGGCTGCGCGAACCCGCCGCTCGCGCCCAGCCCATGCCGCGGCGCCCGTCGAGCAGGTGCAGCAGCCACATCCCCGCAGGAATCCCCAGCAGCGGCGGCACCGCAGCTGTGAAGTGCTCCAGGACGGGGACCTCGCGGGTGGGCATCCACAGCAGCAGCGAGACCGCGAAGGCGACGCACCAGGCCAGTCCCTGCCACACGGGGATCTGCGGCACTCGGGTGCGGATGGCGCTGCTGCCCCAGGCCCCCGCCAGGAAGAACAGCCAGTGCTGGGGCACCTCGTTGCTGCCCCAGGAGACCTTGTCGACCAGACCCGGGACGAAGAGCACGTACAGCGCGAGCGCCACCAGCACGACGCCGATCCGCGGTCGCGTCCCCACCACGGCCTGCAGGCCGTAGTAGACCGCCAAGGCGATCAGGAACCAGAGGTAGGAGTCGAAGGTGAGCGTCTCATGGACCCACTCGCCGAGCTTGGCCCCCGGAGTCAGGGTGTCCGAGACCGCTCCGATGAGCAGGTAGGAGACCGCAAAGACGACCGTCCAGACCACGAACAGCCACAGCATGTTCAGCGGACGACGACGCCAGTACTGCCTGCCGTACTTCTCCAGCGAGCGAGTGACGAAGAAGCCTGCCACGACCATGAAGACGGGCATCCGCCACAGCCCGAGCAGGATGTTGACGTCGTTCCACAGGCCGTGGGCCTGCCACCCGTACTCCTGCTGGAGCCCGTAGGCGTGCCCCAGCACCACCAGGACGATCGCGGTTCCCTTGACCGTGTCGATCCACCGCTGCCGCGGTGCGGCTGCCGAGGCCCCGCTCTCCGGTCCGCCCCGATGCTCAGTCGCGGCGACGGAGCTGTCCACTGCCATGCCTCTCCCCTGCTGTTCGACCGCACGCCCCCTGCGCACGGGCATACAAGCCATCCAGCATGAGGCCTTTCGACAGCATCTTCCAGGGACTCGGACGAGACGTCCCCTTCAGTAAGGGTGCCTCATGACTTTGCAGGCACACGATCGCGCCCCGGGTCTGCGTTGCGTGTCCGGGCGGGAAGCCGGGTGTCTCAGCCGATGGTGCAGGCCACGGCGCACAGGCCGCGCTCGCGCAGCTGTGCCGCCAGCACCCGGCTCGACTCCGCGCCGTCGTCATGACCTGACGTGCGGGGCAGCGCGACGATCGTGGGCCCCGAGCCGGAGACCATCGCTCGAGCGTCCAGCTCCTCGAGCTCGTCGAGGCGCCGCCGCAGCTCGGGCGACATCTGCAGAGCCGGCGCCTGCAGATCATTGGCCAGCGCCTCCCCGCCGACCGCAGACTCGCCCTCAGCCAGGGCGCGCAGCAGCCCGGCGGGCACCTCCAGCTCGGACTCCCGCACCGTCGGTGCAGCGCCCTCGGCGCGCATCCGGTCCAGGGTCGCGAAGACCTCCGGAGTGGACAGCGCGCCGGTATCAGCCACGAGGACGCCGTGCCATCGGACCCGCACAGGCACGGCGCGCAGCTCGGTGCCGCTGCCGGTCCCGACCGCCGCTCCCCCCGTCATGGCGAAGGGGACGTCGGCGCCCAGGCCCGCACCGATCTCGAGCAGCCGCTCGCGCGCGATCGCATGGCCCGTCTCCCGCGCGATCAGCTCGGCGGCCGCGCTCAGCGCCGCTGCGGCGTCGGCAGAGCCTCCGCCCATCCCGCCGGCCACCGGCACGGCCTTGGCAATCCGCAGCATGAGACCGCTGGGCAGGTCCGGGGCCTCGGCCAGCACCGCCTGGGCGGCCCGGACCGCCAGATTGCGCTCGTCGAGCGGCACGAGAGTCGGGTCGAAGGCGCCGGCAGCCTCCTGCTGGGCCACCAGGGAGCCTGCGACCACCCGCAGCTCGCAGCCCACGGATCCGGCCGGGCGCTGCGGATCCAGCTCGAGCTGCACGGTCTCGAGTTGATCGACCGCGGCGTACAGGCTGGCCACCGAGTGGTAGCCGTCCTCGCGCAGAGGGCCCACCCGGAAGCAGAGATTGACCTTGCCCGGGGCCACGGCCTGGACCGGTCCGCTCACGATTGCCCGCCGATCGAGGCGCGCGGTCCCCCGATGATGCCGCGGGAAGCACCGGCCGCCGCGATGCTCGCGAAGCCCAGCACGTCGAGCTTCTCCCCGCGCTCGGACGGGGCGATGCCGGCCTCGATCAGGATCTCCTCGGCCAGCGCCCCGGAGCCTGCCCAGCCGGACAGTGCGGCCCGCAGCGTCTTGCGGCGCTGGGCGAAGGCAGCATCGACCACGGCGAAGACGGCATCGCGCTCGGCACCCTCCCCCTCTCGACCAGACAGACTCAGCGCCTCCGCAGCGCCGATGCGCGCCAGCGGCTCGGCGCGACGGCGGAAGCGCACCAGTCCCGAGCTGATCCGCGGCGCCGGCCAGAAGACCTGGGTGCCGATCACGCCGGCCTTCTCGACCTCCGCATGCCAGGACGCCTTGACCGACGGCACGCCGTAGACCTTGGACCCGGGCCGGGCCGCCAGGCGGTCTGCGACCTCGTCCTGGACCATGACCAGCCCCTGGCGGATCGAGGGGAAGCGCGCCAGCAGGTTCAGCAGCACAGGCACGGCGACGTTGTACGGGAGGTTCGCCACGAGCGCCTCAGGCTCCCGGGGCAGCGAGGCGACCTGCAGCGCATCTTCCAGCACGACCTCGAGCCGGTCGGCGGCCTCAGGGCGGAAGCGGGCGACGGTGTGCGGCAGCTGTGCGGCCAGCGGCGGATCGATCTCCACGGCGACCACGTGCTCGACAGCATCCAGCAGCCCCAGGGTCAGCGAGCCGAGACCGGGGCCGACCTCCAGCACCGTGGCCACAGGACCGTCGTCGTGAGCGGCTTCCAGCCGTGCGGCGGCGACGATGCGGCGGATCGTGTTGGGATCGATCACGAAGTTCTGCCCCAGGGTCTTGGTGGGGCGGATGCCGGCGGAGGCGGCCAGCTCCCGGATCTCGGCGGGACCGAGCAGGGGGAGGACAGCGGGTTCCGGGGCATCAGGGCTCTGCACGTCGGACATGCTATCGGCCCACCGCCTCAGTGCTCGCCGTAGACCTCGCGGGAGGTGCGCTCGAGCTGCTCGCACAGCTGCTCGAGCGGGGTCTCGAGGTGCTCAGCGATCCAGCGCGCCGTCTGCACCGCCAGGTACGGCGCGTTCGGCCGCCCGCGGTAGGGGTGCGGGGTGAGGAACGGAGCATCGGTCTCGACCATGATCAGCTCGCGGCGCGCCTCCCGCAGCCCGGCCTGGACCCCGTGGGAGTTCTTGAAGGTGACCGTGCCCGAGAAGGACATGTACCAGCCGTTCTCGTTGCAGATCCGCGCCAGCTCGGCATCGCCGGAGAAGCAGTGGAAGACGGTGCGCTCGGGGGCGCCCTCCTCCAGCAGGATCCGCACGACGTCGGCGTGGGCGTCGCGGTCGTGGATCTGCATGGCCAACCCGTGCTTCTTGGCCAGGCGGATGTGCTCGCGGAACGAGTCCTGCTGCAGCTCGTGGCGGTCCTTGCCGGTGCGGAAGTAGTCCAGTCCGGTCTCTCCGATCGCCCGGGTGCGCTCGTGCCCGGCGAGCTCGTCGAGCACCGTCAGGGCGTCGTCGAGCGCGTCCTTCTGCGCGAGCGCGGGGGCGTCATTGGGGTGGATCGCCACGGCGGCCAGGATGCGCTCGTCGGCCTCTGCGGCCTCGACCGCCCAGCGCGAGGACGGGATGTCGCAGCCGACCTGCACGATCCCCCGGATGCCGAGGTCCTGGGCGACATCCAGGGCATCCGGGATCCCGATGTGCACCCTGCCGTCCTGGATGTCGATGTGCGTGTGGTTGTCCACGATCGGCAGCGGCAGCGGCTGGGGAGCCTCCGGGAAGCTCAGGTCGCGCTTGTGCCCGGTCTCGGCGGATTCGCCGCGGCGCCTGGTCCCCGGGCCCGACGGCGCGTCCTCCGGCAGCTGATAGTGCTCGGAGCGGTAGGCCTCAGGGGTCTGACCGGGCACGGTCGCGGGTCGCTGGGCGGGGTCCGGCCACAGCGTCTGGTTCAGGCGGGAGGTTCTCATCCCGCCCAGGCTAGCCCGTCGCCCCGACGCCTATCGGCCCCACTGCGCACCCACCGGTCCGATGGCCCGGTCATCTCCGAGGGCTCCGGGCGGCGAATGATGGCGGTGCGCGTCAGGACCGAGCGGCGAGCACCGCCTCGTAGAGATCCCGCCTCGAGACTCCGTGCGCGGCGGCGATCTGACCGGCGGCGTCCTTGAGCCGGGTCCCGCGTGCGACCTCCTGCTCCACCAGTCCCACCAGATCCGCAGCCTCCTCAGGCTCGGCTGCCGGAGCTCCCTGGACCACCACGACGATCTCCCCGCGCAGACCGTCCTCGCGGATCCGCTCGTGCAGATCGCCCAGGCTCCCGCGCAGGACCTCCTCGTAGACCTTGGTCAGCTCGCGGGCGATGGCCGCAGGGCGCTCCGGGCCGAAGGCCTCGGCCATCGCCTCGATCATCGCTGCGATCCGGTGCGGGGCCTCATAGAAGACCATCGTGCGCTTCTCCCCGGCCAGCTCCACCAGATGCGCGGAACGGGCCCCGGGCTTGCGCGGCAGGAAGCCCTCGAAGGCGAAGCGGTCACTGGGCAGCCCCGAGACCGCGAGCGCCGTGAGCACGGCCGACGGACCCGGCAGCGACGTGACCGGCAGGTCCTGGGCTGCGGCGGCGGCCGCGACCCGGTAGCCGGGATCGGAGACGGTCGGCATGCCTGCGTCGGAGACCACCACGACCATCGAGCCGCTGCGCACCTCGTCGAGCAGCTGCTGGGAGCTGGACTCCTCGTTGTGCTCGTGATGAGCCACCAGCCGTCCCGTGATCTCGATCCCCAGTCCCGAGGCCAGACGACGGGTGCGGCGCGTGTCCTCCGCAGCGACGACGTCGGCGATGGACAGGGCGGCCTTCAGCCGGTCGGAGGCATCGCCCAGGTTGCCGATCGGGGTGGCGGCCAGGACCAGGCAGCCGCCCTGGGGCAGCCCCGCGATCCGAGCGGAGTCGTGGCGGTCAGCGGGGGCGTTGCGATCGGTGCTCACCGGACCACTGTAGATCCCGGGGCTCACGGGCATTCGCTTCCCCTAGCATGATCTCCGTGTCCCCCTCGCACTCAGCGCCGCCGCCGGCCCCTCCTCCCACGACCTCGATGGCCGTCCTCGACTCGGCCGCCTGGACTCCGCGCCGGTCCGCGCCCACGGAGGCCGAGCTGCGTGAACGGCTGCTGCCGCGCACTCCGCTGAGCCTGTCCCGGCTGTGGCTGCTGCCGCTGCTGAGCATCCTGCTGGGGGCCTTCCTGCGCTTCTGGCACCTGGGACAGCCGCAGGACATCGCCTTCGACGAGACCTACTACGTCAAGGACTCCTGGGCGATCATGCTCTCGGGCTACGAGCGCGAGTGGCCCGACGACGCCGATGCCGGCTTCGCCGCCGGAACCCCTCCCGAGCCGCTGGACGCGCCCTCCTATGCGGTGCATCCGCCGCTGGGCAAGATCCTGATCGGGCTGGGCATGCGTCTCTTCGGCGCCGGCGATGCCTTCGGCTGGCGCTTCTCCTCCGCCGTGGCGGGGACGCTGATGATCGTGCTGGTGGTGATCGCCGCCGCCCTGCTGTTCCGCTCCCCCATCGTCTCGGCCATCGCCGGGCTGGCGCTGTCCGTCGACGGGCTGCACATCGCCCATTCGCGCCTGGCCCTGCTGGACATCTTCCTGGCGCTGTTCGTCCTGCTGGCCTTCGTGCTGCTGCTGCTCGACCGCCAGGACGCCCGAAAGCGCCTGGCCCGACGGATGAGCGCCCGGAGCGTCCGCTGGGGCCCCGGGCTCGGCGTGCGCTGGTGGCGGATCGCCGCCGGCGTCTCCTGCGGGCTCGCCGTGGCCGTGAAGTGGAACGCTCTCTACTTCGTGGCCGCCCTGGGCCTGCTCACGGTGATCTGGGACCTCACGGCACGGCGCGCCGCTGGTGTGCGGCTCTGGCTGCCGTCGGGGCTGCTGCGCGACGGCATCCCGGCCTTCCTGTCCATGATCCCCGTGGCGCTGGCGGTGTACCTGGCCACCTGGACGGGCTGGTTCCGCTCCACCGGCGGCTACCGCAGGCAGTGGGCCGCAGAGCACCCCGACGACGGCCCGCAGTGGCTTCCGGCCCCGCTGCGCTCGCTGTGGGAGTACCACGTCTCCGCCTACGACTTCCATCAGGGGCTCTCCTCCGAGCACACCTACATGTCCCAGCCGTGGGACTGGATGTTCCTGGGCCGGCCGACGTCGTACTTCTACGAGTCCCTGGGCCAGGGCCAGTCCGGCTGCGAGGCCGCCAAGTGCTCGCAGCAGATCTTCAACCAGGGCAACCCCGGGATCTGGTGGGCGGGCCTCGTCGCTCTCGTCGTGGCCGTCGTGGTCGTGGCGGTGCGCCGCGACTGGCGCATGGCGAGCCTGCTGAGCCTGATCGCGGTCGGGTGGCTGCCGTGGCTGATGTACCCGGAGCGCACCAAGTTCTTCTTCTACGCCCTGCCCTACCTGCCGTTCCTGGTCCTCGTCCTGGCCGGAGTGGCCGGGCTGCTGCTGCCGGGGCCGCACACACGGCCGTGGCCGGCGCGGATCGGCTGGACCGTGGTGGGCCTGTGGCTGTGCGCGGTGCTGGCTCTGGCCGTGTTCTTCTGGCCCCTGTGGAGCGCCCAGGTCCTGCCCTACGACCACTGGCGGGCCCGCATGTGGTTCGACAATTGGATCTGAGCGGAGGAGGACGGAGCCCCGCAGGTGCGCTGTGCGCTCCTGCGGGGCTGCTCGTCTGCCGGGTCTGCTGGATCAATCCCGACGACGCCCGCGCCGACCCGAACGGGCCCGCTGCGCCAGGACTGCGGCCAGCACCGAGCCGCACACGGTGATCACGGCGATCGTCCCCGCCGCGTCCATCCAGAACTGCGTGGGGTAGAGCCGGATCAGGGTGTCGGCGTTCGAGAACGTCCAGGTGCCGTCGGAGAAGAACAGGGAGTGGAACCCCGCGAAGAACTGCTGCCAGCCCAGTGCCGCCCCCACCGCCAGAGCGGCGGAGGCGATCACGGTCAGCCAGCCGCCCACGGCCACGGAGGTGAGCAGGCCGTCGCGGTCGCGGCGGCGCAGCAGGCCCAGCACGAGTGCCGCCAGGACGACCACGAACCCCGCCCACAGGCCGATCTGCAGGACCCACTTCACGTCGGTCATGTGGGAGACCTCCTCCGGCGTGAACCATGGCCGCCCGGACGAGGTGCGCACCTCCCCCAGGAACGGCCCCGGGGCCCAGTTGAGGACGTAGTCCATGCCCTGGGAGCCCAGGATCATGCGGTCCTCGGCCTGGAACCCGTAGGGATCCTCGGGGAAGCCCGGGCGGTGGTACTCGATCCACAGGAACAGCGGCGTGGCCACCAGGCGGATACTCACCACCAGCAGCGACAGCGGCACCGCAAGTGCCACGAGCACGCGGGTCAGCGCCCCCAGTGCGCCCAGTCGCCCGCCCTGCTCCTCCGCTCGACGGGAGCCGCCCGAACGGGCCTCGGGCGCATGCGCCGTGCTGCCGCGGCCCGGAGACTCCGGCTCCGATCGATCATGTGTGCGGGGCTGCTCGGCGGAGTGCGGGGAGACGTTCTGCCGACCAGCATCGCCCCAGGGCTCGACGGGCCCGCTCGTCGAGCCGTCCGCAGCGCGTGAAGCGTCAGGCCTCCCGGAGGAGGCCAGCTGCTCGGAACTGCTCTGCGCGGAGACCGCCGGGCCCAGGTGGGCCCACTGCGCTCCGGAGGTCAGCGGCTGCTGGGGGCGAGCCGGACGCGACCGGCTCACCGGGGCCCTCGGTCCGCCATCGCCTGAACGGGCAGCAGATGCGGGATGCCGTCGGTGATCTCGTAGACGGGGTGGATCCCCTCCAGGTGCGGAAGCTCGCTCATGAGGTGATGCTCGTCGAGGGGCAGCAGCCGACCGCGGGTCAGCGGGCAGCGCAGGATCTCGAGCAGGTCCGCGGAGAGCTCGGAGATCCCTCGCCCGCGGTGGCGGACGCGCTCGATCGACTCCTGAGCAGCGGAATCCTGCACCCATGGGAGCCGTCCCGTGCTCGGACGGCTGGTGGAGCGGGATGCGGGGAGATCCGACTCGGAGGTCCCGTCAGGGGACGAGCCTCCTGCGGGTCGAGACGACGGATCGGAGCCAGGAGCGCTGGTCATGTGCGGAGGCCTTCGGCTGGGGGGACCATGGTCGCGGCGACCTCATCGAGGGGCGCCGTGGGCCATTGTAGGGGCAGGTCAGGCACCGAGTCCGGCTCAGGAGCGCCCGCGGCGCAGATGCGGGCGGCGCATCCCCTCGGGCTGGGGGCGCGCTGCTCGGCGTGCGGGCACGTACACCGTGCTGTGGCTGGCGAAAATCTCATCCGTCAGGGAGTCGAAGGCACCGTCCTCGCCGTGGAGGGAGCCCGCCTCGCCCGGATCGTCGATGCCCTGGACGGGCTCCCGCTCCTGCACGGGATCGGAGACGGCGCGCAGCCCAGCCGCGCGCCCGCCCGACACGCTCGGGTGCTCGGGAATCGCAGCGACCGGGGCTTCCTCCGGCGCGGAGGACGATGCCTCGCCGCCGTGCTCGACGGACTCCTCGGCCGGCTCCTTGTGCCCCGAGGAGCTCACGGCCCTCAGCCGGGAACGACGCCTGCGGCCCCACCCCTTGGAGGCGGAGCCGAAGGGGTTCCCCGGGGCATCATCCCCGGCGGCGTCCTCGTCATCGGCCTGCGGACTCTGCGTCTGCGATCCGGCGTCCGCGGCAGGCACGTGGGTCCGTGCGGCACCGGGCAGCGTGCTCAGCGGCGCCAGCGGCGCGGAGTCCGCCACGAGGTCACCGCGCTGAGCCGCGGGCGCCTCCTCGTCCTGGGAGTCGGGGATGCCCTCGAGGCGGACGATCTCCCAGCCGCGCGGAGGGGTCATGCGCTGGGCGTGCGGAACGCACAGGTCGTACGCGTGCGGCTCCGCATGCACCGACAGCGGTCCGATGACAGCGGTCGAGTCCGAGTACACGAACGTCAGGGTGGTCCGCGCGGGTCGACGGCAGCTCTGCCGGGAGCAGAGTCGATCCAGCGGTGCTTCTGCGGTGCTCATTCGAGGAAGGCTACCCTCCGGTCGATCCGTCGCCCGGGCATCCGGGCGCGTCAGCGCCCGGCGCGGCGCAGACGACGGCGCTCGCGCTCGGAGAGCCCGCCCCAGATGCCGAACTTCTCGTCGTGGGCCATGGCGTAGTCCAGGCACTCATCGCGCACCGGGCAGGCGAAGCACACGCGCTTGGCGTCGCGGGTCGAGCCGCCCTTCTCCGGGAAGAAGGCCTCGGGATCGGTCTGAGCGCACAGGGCATCGGTCTGCCAGGTGAGCTCGCCCCCGTCGTCGTCTACGCCGTAGACGCCGGCCACGGCCTGCCAGATGGAGCCGGGGACCTCGGAGGCATCCTGGAAATCCGCGCTCTCCGTATCCGACAGCGCGCTCAGACGCCGCGCGGGCGCCGCGGAGGCGGAATCGCCGTCGACCGGGTCCAGGAACCAGTCCTGCGGCACTGCGCGGGCGCCGCGGCGGCGGCGGCGGGCGGGCTCGGACAGCTCAGCGCGACTTCGTGCGGGCTCTGCCATGTCGGTCCTTCCGGTGCGCGTGGATCTGTGGGGCTCGTGCGGCGTCATGCGCCATCTCATGCGGCGAAGACGCGCGAGCCGTAGGATCGCGGCGAAGACTGTGCGGGGGAAGCAGATCAGCTCCCCTCAGTGGGAGATCACCTGCTCGGAGCCTTAATTACACGTGTGTAAGTGTCCTGCGTCAAGCGGGGATCCCGTGCGCGCAGGCCCCTGACGCCCCGTCGAGCCCCGTTCTGACCTCGAATGATGCCCGCAGCGGCACACTCAGGATCTGCCTTCGCCTCCCCGCCAGACCGCCCTGTCCAAGCCCCGTCGAGAGGATCACCATGGACGATCGCACCGATGCACGCCGACCGGATGCCGAGATCACCGGTCTGCTGACCCGGCTGGCCCAGCGCCCCACTCCGGCCGTGGTCTGGTACGGCTCCGATGGAGGCCGGGTCGAGCTGTCCGGTCGGGTGAGCGAGAACTGGATCGCCAAGACCGCGAACCTCCTGGTGGATGATCTGGGCCTGATGCCCGGCGACCGCGTGGTCCTGGATCCCGCGCTGCACTGGCGCACGCTGGTGCTGGCCGCAGCGGCCTGGCGCACCGGGGCCTGCGTGGTGCTGGAGCCCACGGTCGGCGACGTCCGGCTCAGCGCTCTGCTCGATCGCACCGGCGCGGCAGCCGATGCGCTCCCCTCGCCCGAAGGATCAGCGGCAGCGGCTGTGGCGGAGGCCGAGGATCGTCTGATCCTGGCCTACCCGGCGCTGGCCATGCGACTGCCGGATGACTCGGTGCTCGAGCCCGGGGACATCGACTACTGCGCCGAGATCCGCTCCCACGGCGACCGGTGGTCGGGGGCCAGCCGGCCCGCAGACGCGGATGCCGCCCTCAAGACGAGCGGCGGGTCTCTGAGCTTCGCCGAGCTGCGGGACCAGGCCGAGGCCCGGGCCGCCGAGCTGGGCTCCGCCCCAGTGGTGCACGTGGCCGTCGACGGCTGGGATCGCGATGCTCTGGTGGGACTGCTGGCGATCTGGGCCGCTGAGGGCACAGCAGTGCTCAGCGACCGCCCTCGGGATGAGGCGCTGCAGCGGGATCTGGCCGCCGAGCGCGTGGGACTCACCTGGTGCTGAGATCCGATGCCTCGGCCTCCGGGCCCTGCCGGTCATCGCCCATGGCCGGCTCCGGGGCGCCCGGGGTCCCGTGGGCGGTGCTGCCGGTGCGGCGACGAGCCCGGTCCTGCCCCACGACCGGGAGGCTGCCCGTGATCGCGACCATCTCCGAGGCGGTCGAGGGAGCGAAGCCCGGCTCGCTGTCCAGCGGCTTGGCGTAGACCCAGAAGCGGTAGGCCAGGTACCGGAAGACGGTGCCCAGGACGGTGCCGATGATCGTGCCGGAGATGAATGAGGCCGTGCCGCTGGTCAGGCCCAGGACGTAGTAGCTCACGCCGATGCACGAGAGCTCGATGGCCAGGCCGATCACATTGGCGACCAGGAACTGCCAGGCCTCCCGCTTGGTGTCCGCCTGTCGCTTGTCCTTGAAGGTCCAGTAGCGGTTGGCCAGCCAGGAGAACAGGGTGGCCACGACCGTGGCGATCGCCTTCGCCTTGAGGTGGCCGCCGTCCTGGAAGACGGTGGCCATGAGCAGAGCGACGACGCCGGCATTGACCAGGAAGGCGAGCCCGCCGACGGTCCCGAACTTCATCAGCTCCGCGATGAACAGGTGCCAGAGGGCTTTGAAGCGAACGGTCATGGCGTGAGGACTCCGGATTCGAGACGGCCCCGCAGCTGCACGGGTCGCGCGCATCGGAACGGAACGAGGGCCTGCAGAAGTGTACTACTGCGAACCTGACGGGGAACGAACCCGGCCCTCGACTACCCTGGGAATGTGATGAACGACGACAGCAGCCAGAGCCCCGATCCCGCAGCCGACTCCCGGCGCTTCTCCCCCACCGGACCCGTGATCGGCGTGGTCGGCGGAGGCCAGCTCGCCCGCATGATGGGCCCGGCCGCCACTGAGCTGGGCATCGAGCTGCGGGTGCTGGCGGAGTCGCAGGATGCCGGGGCCGTTCCGGCCGCGGCCTCCCATCAGGTGGGCCCAGGAGATGACCTCGAGGCCCTGCGCGCCTTCGCCCAGGGCCTGGACGCGCTGACCTTCGATCACGAGCACGTTCCGAACGCCCACCTGGAGGCGCTGCTGGCCGACGGCGTCGTCGTCGAGCCCCGCCCCCACGCCCTGATCCACGCCCAGGACAAGATCGTGATGCGCCGGGCCGTCGAGCGCCTGGGCCTGCCGAACCCGCGCTGGGCCGAGGTCTCGGACGCCGAGGACCTCGTGGCCTTCGCCGACGGCCGGTGGCCCGTGATCCTCAAGACGCCGCGGGGCGGCTACGACGGCAAGGGCGTGCTGGTGGTCCGCTCGGAGGACGAGGTCCGCACCGGCGCGGCCGCCGAATGGTTCGGCCGCGCCGAGTCCCCGCTGCTGGCGGAGGAGGCCGTCGACTTCGCCCGTGAGCTCTCCGCTCAGGTGGCACGGCGCCGCAGCGGCGAGCAGCGCTGCTGGCCGGTGGTCGAGTCGATCCAGGTCGACGGCGTGTGCGACGAGGTCATCAGCCCCGCCCCGAACCTGGCCCCGGACGAGATCGCGACCGCCCAGCGCATCGCCCTGGAGCTGTCGGAGCAGCTGGATGTGACCGGTGTGATGGCTGTCGAGCTGTTCCAGACCCGCGACGGCAGACTGCTCGTCAACGAGCTGGCCATGCGCCCGCACAACTCCGGGCACTGGTCCATGGACGGCGCCGTGACGGGGCAGTTCGAGCAGCACCTGCGCGCCGTGCTGGACCTGCCCCTGGGATCGCCCGAGCCCCTTGCGTCCGTCGCCGTGATGAAGAACATCCTGGGCGGCGAGCAGCCGAACCTCTTCGCGGGCCTCACCCAGGCGATGTCCGAGCATCCGCGCGCCAAGATCCACCTCTACGGCAAGTCCGTGAAGCCTGGGCGCAAGGTCGGGCACGTCAATGCTCTGTCCCGGCGCGAGGACCCGGCGGACGGCTCCGTGACCGCCGAGGTCCGCGCCCTGGCCTCGGCGGCAGCGGCTGTGGTGCGCGACGGCCGCTGAGAGCTCCGGGGCACGGCTCTCCGAGACGGCAGCGCCTCCTCAGGGGCGCCGTCCGTCGATCTCCACGTCCCGTCCAGGGTTCGCGAGTACCGTGTGCGCTGATCCGCAACCGGCGCCCCTCGGCGCCGCCCCAGCAGACCAGGGCCCCGCCTCGGGCCCGAGTTCCAGGAGTGTGCAGTGAGCCAAGCGCTTCCCGATGTCGGCGTCATCATGGGATCGGACTCGGACTGGTCCGTCATGGAGGCCGCCGCCCAGGTCCTCGACGAGCTCGGCATCTCCTGCGAGGTCGATGTGGTCTCGGCGCACCGCATGCCCTCCGAGATGCTCGACTACGGCTCCTCGGCGGAGATGCGCGGGCTGCGCGTGATCATCGCCGGCGCCGGAGGCGCAGCCCACCTGCCCGGGATGATCGCCGCGACCACGCCGCTGCCGGTGATCGGCGTGCCCGTGCCGCTGAAGACGCTCGACGGCCTCGACTCGCTGCTGTCCATCGTGCAGATGCCCGCCGGTGTCCCGGTGGCGACCGTCTCGATCGGAGGCGCCCGCAACGCCGGCCTGCTGGCGGCTCGCATCCTGGCCTCCGGCACCGACGACCGCGCCCGCCAGCTGCGCCGCGACCTCAACTCCTTCGCCGCCGACCTCAACGCCTCCGCTCAGGACAAGGGACGCGCGCTGCGTCGCCGTCTGTCCCAGTGACCCCGCCGAGGACCGCTGCTCCGGTCCCGGCCGCTTCCCCACCAGGGGCATCTTCCCCGCCTCCCAGATCCAGCGAGTGACACCGTGACCGGACCTCAGCTTCCCCGCGACCCCCGCCGGCGACGCATCGACGCCTCCCGAGCCCCTCGTCAAGAGCCGGTCTCCGATGGCCGGGCCCGTCCCGAGGACTCCTCCGTCCAGCGCTCTGGCACTGAGACCCCCGGCGCCCGCCGGACGGAGGAGCCGATGGAGACCAGGCGCCCCGCCGGTCGCCACTGGGCCGAGGACGAGTGGACCGACGAGGCACCCGAGCGCGGCCTCCCCGCCGATCAGGGCCCGGCAGAGGATCGACCGCCCCGAGACAGCACGCCCCGAGCCCATGCTCCCGAGCCCCCGGCGCGGCGGGCCTGGACGGAGGGAGACCTCCTGGACCGCGACGCTCTGGAGGAGGGCCCCGAGCACGAGGGGCTTCCCGAGCCGCAGGACCGGGACATCGCCGCCGAGATCTCCTCCGAAGCGGCCCTGAGCAGCCGCGACGGCACAGCGTCCTGGGCTCGGGCCCTGCGGGAGCCGTCGTTCGTCTCCTCCGGCCGACGCACCTGGCGCGCCTGGCTGCTGATCCTGGGCACGCTCGTCTTCCCGGGATCGGCGCAGATCGCTGCGGGCAACCGCCGACTGGGCCGCATCGCCCTGCCCATCACCATCATGTGCTGGGCGGTGCTGGTCATCGCGCTGCTCTTGGCGCTGGTGTGGCGCAACCCCCTGGTGTTCCTGCTGACCAACGGCTTCTCGGGCCGGATCATCGCCTTCGCCCTGGTGCTCGCCGCGATCTGGTGGGGCCTGCTCTTCCTGGACACGCTGCGGCTGATCCGCCCCGGCCTGCTCGAGACCCGCCCCAGGGTCCTGGCCTGCGCCGGGCTGGCAGCGCTGCTGTTCGTGACCTCCGGCGGGCTGCTCTACTCCGCGCACCTGCTCAACGTCACCCGCGGAACGGTCGGCGAGATCTTCGCCGGCGGCATGCCGTTCAGCCCCGTCGACGGGCGGTACAACATCCTGCTCATGGGCGCCGACGCCGGCGAAGACCGGGTGGGCCTGCGCCCCGACTCCATGACGGTGCTGAGCATCGACGCCGATTCCGGCCAGACCGCCACGATCTCGCTGCCGCGCAACCTGCAGAACGTGCCCTTCCCGGAGGACTCGCCCATGCACGAGATCTACCCGGAGGGCTACAACTGCGGCGACGAGTGCCTGCTCAACGCCGTCTACACGGACGTCATGCAGAACCACCAGGACATCTACGGCGATGACGTCGAGGATCCTGGCGTGGAGGCCATGAAGGATGCGGCCACCGGCGTGCTGGGCATCGAGGTCCAGGGCTACGCCATGATCGACATGCACGGCTTCGAGCAGCTCATCGACGCCCTGGGCGGCATCACGATCGACGTCGGCGGCCAGGTCCCGATGGGCGGCGGCACGAACTCCCGCACGGGCGAACCCAACGAGGTCCTGGGCTACATCGAGCCCGGGGTCCAGAAGCTCGACGGCTATCACGCCCTCTGGTACGCCCGCTCCCGCGAGGGGGCCTCGGACTACGACCGGCAGGCCCGCCAGCGCTGCGTCCAGGCGGCCATGCTGGATCAGCTCAATCCCGCGAACGTCGTCACCCAGTTCGAGGAGCTGGCCGCCGCCGGCACTCAGGTGGTCGAGACGGACATCCCGCAGTCGTCGCTGGGCTCGTTCGTGGACCTGGCGGTGAAGGCCAAGGAGCACGAGTTCGTGACCTATGCGGCCGGCCCGCCCTACTACGACGAGCTGTTCCCCACCTACCCGGACTACGACCAGCTCCACGCGGATGTGCAGGAGATGCTGGAGTCCGCACAGGGCGAGGATCCGCAGGCCTCCGGGGCGGTCGGCGGTGCGGGCCCCCTGGGCTCCGCGAGCCTCGTCACGGTGCCCGGCCAGACCACCGACGACGGCCAGGGCTCCTCCGGAGACACGCCCGAGCTCTCGCCCAACGGCACCTGCTCGGTGCCCTGATCCGACCCGCCCGCAGGCCTCACGGGCCCGGTCCGAGCCGCCCGCCGGCACGGACCGGGCCCGTGGTCTCGGCCGGTACAGTGGCGGCGTGACGAATATTCTGCAGACCCAGCCGTGGGCGGACTTCCAGCGCGCCCTGGGCCACACCGTCCTCCAGGAATCCGGACAGGGATGGTCCTGGCAGGCCACCGTCGAGGGCGGACGCACCGGGCGCTACCTCTACGCGCCGTACGGGCCGATCGCCGACTCCGTCGAGTCGTTCGAGGCCGCCATGGCCTCCCTGCGCCGGGCGGCGCAGGAGCATGGCTGCTGGTTCGTGCGGGTCGAGCCGGCCTTCGCCGTCATCCAGACCGGTGCCGAGTCCAAGGACCGAGCCATGCGCCGGCGCGGCTTCCGCCCCTCCCCCAGACACCTGCAGCCGGGGCACACGCAGCTGATCGACCTCACGCAGGACGAGGACGCGATCCTCAGGGACATGAAGTCCACCAACCGCAACCTGCACCGCAACATCCACAAGAAGGGCGTGACGTTCACCGCCCACACGGAGCCCGAGACGGTCTCCGTGCTGCTGCGGTTCCTGGAGCAGACCGCCGAGCGCAAGGGCTTCAACCGCCAGCACGACGACTACCTGCGCACCGCCGCCGAGGTCCTCATGCCGCAGGGAGCTGCGGTGCTCTACATCGCTCGCCTGGAGGGCGAGCCGATCGGGGCCTCCCTGGTCTACGACTCCGACGACACCCGCACCTACGCGCACGCCTCCATGGATGTGGAGCACCGGAAGCTCTCCGCGGGCATCCCCCTGGTCGTGCGGATGATCCTGGATGCGAAGGAGAAGGGGCTGAGCACGTTCGATCTGTTCGGAACCGCCCCGGACGACGCAGGCCCGGAGCACGAGTGGTTCGGCTTCACCCGGTTCAAGAAGGCCTTCGGCGGCAGCCCCGTCGAGTACCCCGGGACCTGGGATCTGCCGGTCTCCAAGGGCGGCTACGCGACGTACACGACCGCCCGCGCACTGCGCGAGGGCCTCGGCGCTGCCCGCACCGACGGCCGCGCCGCCCTGAGCACGCTGCGCGAGGAGGGGCCCTCGTCCCTCAAGCGCGCACCCGCCGCGGCCGCCCAGCGCGCCTCGTCGATCCGCGATCGGCTGCGGGGGCGCTTCGGCCGCTGAGCCGGTGACGCGGCACAGGACAGAGGCCCCGAGCGCTGATGCGCTCGGGGCCTCTGGTCATGCTCTGCTCGGCCGGGGCCGTCAGCGCCCCATGGCGTCGCGGATGGCTCCGCCGGCCTCGCGGCGCAGGCGCTTGCCGATCGGCTCTCGCTTGGGCTTCTGCTGGACCTCGAGGTCTTCGGCCTTCTGCGCGACCCGCTCCGCGCGACGCTGCTCTGCCTTGAACTCGCGCTCGCGACGGGCGGCCTGGACGTCCACGTCGACGGGACGCACCGGGGCCTCCTCGACGGCCGCGGCGGTGGCCGCCTCGGCCGGCTGCTCGTGGGCCGGCCGCGCGTCCTGCGACGGCTGGGTCGCGGGCTCGGCGGCCGCGTCCTCGGCGGGGCCTGCCTCGGCCTCCCTGCGGGCTGCGGTCATCGCGGTCGCAGGTTCGGCAGCATCAGCACCGGTGCTCGCCTCCTCGCCGGTCGCTGCCGGGCTGCCGGGCTGCTTCCCGTCCGGGGTGCCCGCCCTCTCGGACTGGGCCTCGGCCTCCTGGCGCTTGCGGGCCTTGGCCCGCTTTCGCTCGGCCTTGCCCCCGGCCTTGGGGCTGCGGCTGCCAGTGCTGCGATCCTGATCAGCGGCACGGACAGCGCCGCTGTGATCGGCCGCCCCTGCCTCCGCACCTGCGGAGTCGGGGGCCGACCCGCCGATGGCCGTGACCGCCGGAGTCTGGTCGGTGACCTCGACCCCCAGGTCGGAGCTGATCTGTCGGCGGACGTCGCGGCGGCGCTCGGCAGCGGCTCGATCGGCCGCGGCGTCGGCGTCCATGGCCACGGTCCGCTCCGGCTCGGGCGACACCGGGGCCTGCGGCTCGGCCTCGACCTGCTCGGGCTTCTGGGACCGGGCCCAGCGGAACAGCCCGCGACGGCGCTTGCCGGGCTTGTCGGCCTTCTTCCCGGGCTTCTCCGCTGCGGCCCCACGCTGGATCTCGTCAGCGGCGGCCATGGTCTCCGCGCCCAGCGGCTTGCGCCACGGACCCAGGATCGTGCGCTGCACATCGGCGAGCTCGCGCACCACGGTGGGGACCTCGGGGTCGGCGGCATCGCCGCCGTCGAGGCGCTGGACACCGCGCTTCTGCAGCTCGACCGCACCAGTGAGCAGCAGGGCATCGTCGATGCCCATCTCTCGTGCGGTGCGGGTGAAGCCGACCCGGTAGAGCATGGCCTGCCCGACCGTGTGCACGAACCAGAGGTAGCCCAGGGCGGCGGGCTCCTCGCCCTCGCGCTCCTGGGTGGCCACGAGCAGCAGGGAGTCCTGGCCGAGCTCGCGCAGCAGCCGGCCGATCTGCTCCGTCCGCAGCCCGGCCGCCCGCAGGTCCCCGGAGCCGGTCGTGATCTCGCGGACCGCGACGTCCGAGACCCTCAGCCCGGAGCGGCACCGGTCGAGTGTGGACTCGGACAGCCGCGAGGACAGATCGGACTCGCTGCGGCCCAGGTTCACCCGCAGGCGTCGGGGGCCGTCGTCGGCCTCGGGGGTCTCGCCGGTGCGCTGCCAGCCGTGCTCGCGCAGTTCTGCCACCAGCTCGGGGCTGCCGGGGGCGTCGAGCTCGACGCTGAACAGAGCGGCGTCCCACTGCTCGGCGGCGTGCTCGGCCAGCGCATCCAGCAGGACGGGGATGGTGCTGGCCCGGTTGGAGTGCACGTTGAGGCACTCGGCCACCAGCAGCGCCTTGCCGTCGCGGCCCACGTTCTCGCGGCGGATCTGCAGCTGCCCGTAGCCGACCATCCGATCGGTCTCATCGCGGACCACCACCCGATCCAGCTTCAGACCGGGCTCCGCCGCGGCCTGGGACTCGCCGATCCCCCACAGCTGCAGGGGATGGCCTCCGGTCACGCGGACGGTGGCGTCCCAGGTCTTCTGGTTCTGGGAGGAGGTGACGGACAGAGCCACGATGGGGGGACTCCTTAGCGGCGTGGGCGATGGGCGTGCCCTCAGGGCGCTGCAGCGCCGCTGCTGGTGGGCGGTGCCTGAAGCGCTCGTGTGACACGGCACGCCAGGGGCTGAGATCGAGCACATTCTAAGGCCACGGGGCCCGGACCCAGCGGTCCGGGCCCCGTGGTGTCGAGCCTCACGAGGCCTCGAGCGGAAGGTCTCAGCGGGAGTACTTGGACCACTTCTCGGCCACGTGCTCGGCCTCGACCACGCGGACCGTGCCGGAGCGCGAGCGCATGACGATGGACTGGGTGGAGATGCGGTCGCCGCGGTAGCGCACACCGCGCAGCAGGTCGCCGTCGGTGATGCCGGTGGCCGCGAAGAAGCAGTTGTCCGTGGTCACCAGGTCATCGGTGGTCAGGACGCGGTCCAGGTCGTGGCCGGCGTCGATCGCGCGCTGGCGCTCGTCGTCGTCGATGGGGGCCAGGCGGCCCTGGATGACGCCGCCGGTGGCCTTGATCGCGCAGGCGGTCACGATGCCCTCCGGGGTCCCGCCGGTGCCCATCATGACGTCCACGCCGGTGCCGGCGCGGCAGGCGGCGATCGCGCCTGCGACGTCGCCGTCGAGGATCATGCGCGTGCGGGCGCCGGTGGCCCGGATCTCATCGACCAGGCCCTCGTGGCGCGGGCGATCCAGGACGCAGACGGTCAGCTGATTGACGGGCACGCCCTTGGCGCGGGCGACCAGGTGGAGGTTCTGCTTGACCGGCAGGCGCAGATCCACGAAGTCGGCGGCCTCCGGGCCCACCACGAGCTTCTCCATGTAGAACACCGCGGAGGGGTCGAACATGGCGCCGCCGTCGGCGACGGCGATCACGGACAGGGCGTTGTTCATGCCCAGGGCGGTCAGGCGGGTGCCGTCGATCGGGTCCACGGCGATGTCGCTGGCGGGGCCGGTGCCCTCGCCGACCTGCTCGCCGTTGAAGAGCATGGGGGCCTCGTCCTTCTCCCCCTCGCCGATCACGACGGTGCCGTTGAAGTCGACGGTGGACAGGAACGAGCGCATGGCATCGACAGCCGCGCCGTCCGCGCTGTTCTTGTCACCGGCGCCGACCCAGTGGCCTGCGGCGATCGCCGCCGCCTCGGTCACGCGGACCAGCTCGAGCGCCAGGTTGCGGTCGGGGGCGGACTGGGTGGTGGTCTGATCTGCCACTGGGGTTCCTCACCGTCGAGTACTCGTAGGACGTCGTCGTCATCGATATACGTCTCCCAGAGTAGCCGCGAAACGGGCTGGAAGGAGGGTGGGCACGTCTTCGGTGCAGGCCCGCGACCGTCCGCGCCCCTGATGCTCACCTGCGGCGGCCCGGGCGAGGAAGGGCCGTGCCGTCGCAGGCCGCCCTGACATATTCGCGGTGCCTGCAGCCCGACGGGCAGATCAGCGTGCCGTCCGAGGGCGGCGCTGCGCGCGGGCCTCGCGGCAGGATCCGATCGCTGTGGACCACCGGACCAGGAGCACCGTGTCGACTCCCACGCTGCACGAGATCCTCGAGGTCTCCGAGGACGCCGAGAGCTGGGGCGACCCCCGGGGACGACGGCTGGGGAGCTGTCTCGGGCGATGAGGACGACGCGCCCCAGGACCTGTTCCAGGAGACCCCGGACCAGGGCGAGACCGAGCCCCCGCCAGGCGACGAGGCGGACGCGACCGGTGGTGATGCCGAACCTGGCATGCCCGGGTGGGGCGCCCCCGTCGAGGACGCGCCTCATGACGCACCGCCGACTGCTCCCCCTGCGCCGGACACCGCCGTCAAGGGCGTTGGGGCCGGGGAGCCTGCACCGGATCGCTCGCAGCACGACCCGCGCAGTCAGGCCGGGCTGGATGCCTGGGCGCAGATCAGCGGAGGCCGCCGGGGGCTGAGCTGGTGGGGCCAGGCCGAGGACCTGCGCCGACGGCTGCCCGAGGAGCCACGTCCCGGACGGCAGCAGGTCCGGCAACGGCGAGCCCATGCTGCGCTGGGAGAGGAGAAGCAGGGCGAGCTCTGGTTCCTGACGCTCTTCGTCCGTCTGGCCGCGCTGGTCGCCATGAATGCCATGGTCATGGGCGAGATCGGCACAGTAATCCTCACGGGCCTCGGAGTCGGGCAGGAGCTCGAGGTCCAGCCGCGCGGCACCTTCAAGCCCAGCGGAGGATGGGTCAAGGCGGGCTCCGTGAAGCGCCGAGCCCGCAGGCCCGCCACCGCGCGCGTGGGAGACGTGGCCGTCGACTCGACGTCGCCGTCGGCCGGGAGCTCCACGAATGCCGCGGGGACGAGCACGGCGACGAAGTCCGCGGACGAGGACTCGGCCGAGGTTGCGACCCTGGCCAGGAGGGCGGCCGACCGGCAGGCGCACCTGCCCGCCCCCGTCCGCGCCTCCGTGCTGCGGCGGGCGAAGCGGCCCGATCACCACTACGGCAGCGCCTGGCGCACCGGCGGTCGCGAGCCGGTTGGGGCGCTGATCACGCCGGGGCGGGCGAACCGGCCCCGGCGCCCGGGGCGGTTCGCCCGGCGCCGCGCGGGCGGGGCACAATGGGGGCGTGACGGAGATCGACGACAGCAGCAGGACCGGCTCGAGCGCGGCGAGTCGGCGGCCTCGGAGGAGATCTCCAGGCCGCGGTTCATCGGGCCGGGGTGCATGATCGCCGTCTCCAGCCCGGCGGCATCCAGCAGCTG
>NZ_SCNB01000027.1:0-28308 GCF_005502825.1 Kocuria sp. 2SI
CCTCCGGGAGATCCGTCGCTGCCTCAAGCGCTACCTCGCCCGCGACATCTACCGCCGCCTCAACACCGCCGCTCAGAATGAGCTCACCGGGGCTTGACAGACATAGGAGATTCAAGGGAGGAGGGGCCGCCGCGCCCTCCGTGACGAGCCAGGATGCTCAGAGCAGAAGCCTCACTTGCCCTCGGCAGCCAGGCGCTGGTCGCGAGCGGAGGCGACCTTCGAGGACATGCCGAACAGCTCGATGAAGCCGCGGGCCTGGGACTGGTCGAAGGAGTCGCCCTCGTCGTAGGTCGCCAGGTTGAAGTCGTACAGCGCGGTCTCCGAGCGACGGCCGGTGACGGTGGCCTTGCCGGCGTGCAGGGTCATGCGGATGTCGCCGTTGACGTAGCGCTGGGTGTCGTCGATGAAGGAGTCCAGGGACTTCTTCAGTGGGGAGAACCACTGGCCGTCGTAGACCAGCTCGGTCCAGCGCTGGCCGACGGTCTTCTTGAACCGGGCCTGCTCGCGCTCGACGGTGACGTTCTCGAGCTCCCGGTGCGCGGCGATCAGGGCCATGGCGCCGGGGGCCTCGTAGATCTCGCGGGACTTGATGCCCACCAGGCGGTCCTCGACGATGTCGATGCGGCCCACACCCTGGGCGCCGGCGCGGCGGTTCATCTCCTGGATGGCCTCGAGCGGGGTCACCGGGCGGCCGTCGATCGAGACGGGGATGCCCTGCTCGAAGCCGATGATGACCTCATCGGGCGCCGGCGGGAAGGCGGGATCGTCGGTGTAGTCGTAGACGTCCTTGGTGGGGCCGTTCCAGATGTCCTCGAGGAAGCCGGTCTCGATGGCGCGGCCCCACACGTTCTGGTCGATCGAGAAGGGGTTCTTCTTGGTCGTCACGATCGGCAGGTCATTGCGCTCGGCGTAGTCGATGGCCTTCTCGCGGGTCAGCGCCAGGTCGCGCACCGGGGCGATGCACTTGAGGTCCGGGCCCAGGGTCTGGATGCCGACCTCGAAGCGGACCTGGTCGTTGCCCTTGCCGGTGCAGCCGTGGGCGACGGTGGTGGCGCCGAACTGCTTGGCCGCATCCACCAGGTGCTTGACGATCACGGGGCGCGAGACGGCCGAGACCAGCGGGTAGGAGTCCATGTACAGGCCGTTGGCCTTCAGCGCCGGCATGCAGTACTGCTCGGCGAACTCGTCGCGGGCATCGGCGACCACGGCCTCCACGGCGCCGCAGTCCAGCGCGCGCTGGCGGATGGCCTCGAGGTCCTCGCCGCCCTGTCCGACGTCCACGGCCACGGCCACGACCTCGGCCCCGGTGGCCTCGCCGATCCAGCCGATGGCGACGGAGGTGTCCAGGCCGCCCGAGTAGGCGAGTACGACGCGCTCGGTCATGAGTGTCTCCTTGAGAGGTTCGATGCTTCAGGTCTTCTGTGCATGACTATACACAGCGTGTTGTATTTATGCATTGCCGGGGCGCGTCGGCAGGCGGGATACTGGGTGGTCGATCCCCGAGCACGACCGCGGGCGGCCTCTGACCGCCATCATCTCGCAGTCGGCGCCCCGACCCCGCCAAGGAGCACCATGTCCGAGCACAGCACGAGCCCATCCTCCCCCGACGCCGGAGGCCAGTCCCCGGCGGGAGCCTCACCTCAGACGGGGCAGGGCGCGCCGCAGCTCAGCGAGGAGGAGCTCGCCCTGCTGAACCAGATGTTCGACCTGGCCCGTGAGGGCAGCACTGATCAGCTGCGGCAGGCCCTGGAGGCGGGGGTGCCGGTGAACCTCACCAACGGCAAGGGCGACACCCTGCTGAACCTGGCCGCCTATCACGAGCACGAGGACACGGTCGCGATGCTGCTCGAGGCCGGCGCCGACACCGAGCGGGTCTCCGACATGGGCTTCACCGCCCTGATCTGCGCCGTGTTCCGCGGCAACGAGGCCATCACCCGACGCCTCCTCGAGGCAGGGGCCGGGCAGGACACCGGCTTCCAGCCGGCTCGGGCCGTGGCCCAGGAGTTCGGTCGCGAGAACGTGATCCCGCTGCTCGACGAGCACGCCTGAGCACGGCGGAACGTGCGCGTCGGCCCGCCCCTGATCAGCTCGGGTCGATCTCCCGCTTGAGGATCTTGCCGGTCGAGCCCTTGGGCAGCGCGTCGACGACCTTGTAGGCCTGCGGGCGCTTGTAGCTGGCCAGCGACTCGCGCATGGTGGCGCGCAGCTGCTCGATCACCTCGGCCTCCTGCGCCCCGTCGCGCAGCACCAGGCAGGCCACGACCTGCTGGTCGGTGGTCGCCCCGCCGCGACCGACGACCGCGGCCTCCTCGACCCCGGGGTGCTCGTAGATCAGCTCCTCGATCTCGCGCGGGTACACGTTGTAGCCGTTGCGCAGGATCGTGTCCTTCTTGCGATCGACGATCCAGAGTCGGTCGTCCTCGTCCTGACGCGCCATGTCCCCGGTGCGGAAGTACTCGCCGGCGAAGGCCGCCGCGGTGAGCTCGGGCTGCTTCCAGTACCCGGCCATGACATAGCGACCGGCCACCGCCAGCTCCCCGATCTCGCCGCGCGGCAGCTCATGGCCGTCGTCATCGAGGATCGCCACGCGGGCATCCTCCACGGGGGTGCCGATCGAGCCGGGGACGCGCTGGTCGACGGGCTGGTTGAACGCGACGACGGGCGAGGTCTCGGAGAGCCCGTAGCCCTCGTAGAGAGTGATCCCGAACAGCTGCTCGAACCGGCGCAGGACCTCGACCGGCAGGGCCGCTCCGCCGGAGATCGCCGAATCCAGGCTCGGCAGCTCGAGCGGCTGGCGGGCCTGGACCTGGCACAGCGCCATGTGCATGGACGGCACGCCGATCACGCGGGTCACCCCGTGCTCGCCCAGCTGCCGCAGCACGGTGCGCGGCTGGAACGACGGGACCAGGCTGATGCAGGCCCCGACCGCCACCGGGGCGTTCAGGCACACCGTCTGGCCGAAGACGTGGAAGAACGGCAGCGCCCCCAGGATCACGTCCTCGGGCACGTAGCTGAACATGCGGGTGGTCATCCACGCGTTCGAGGTGACGTTGTCGTGCGTCAGGGCGGCGCCTTTGGGCTCGCCGGTAGTCCCGGAGGTGAACAGCAGCACCGCGAGGTCGTCGGCGGCGCGCTCGACCGGCTCCCGGACCTCGAGGTCTCCCGACGGCGCGGCGAGGGTCTGCTGATCCAGCAGGAGCAGGGGGACCGACGGCTCGAGCTCGGCGCAGGCCTGCTCGGCAGGTGCGCTCACCGCGTCGTGGACGACGACCGCGCTGAGCTCGGCCGTGCGGAACAGAGCGGTCAGCTCGCGAGCTCTGAGCAGCGGGCTGAGCGGGACGACGACGGCGCCCAGGCGCAGGATGGCGTAGTACGCGACCGGCATCTGCGGCGCGTTGGGCGCCACGAGGGCGACACGATCCCCCACGCCCACACCTGCCTCGTGCAGCCGCTGGGCGAACGCCGCGGACAGCGCGTCGAGCTGCCCGTAGCTGAGGCTCAGCTCACCCAGGCGCAGGGCCGGGGACTCGGGGGCTCGGCGGGCGGAGTCGGTGAGCAGTGTCGCGAGGTTCGTCACGTATGGGGGCCTTCTGGCTCGGTGCGTCCGTCACCGGACGCAGGAGCGGGCCCGACGGCCCGGCTCCGTGCGAAAGGAGGTGCAGGTCCGATCCGGATCCGGGCGCTTGCGCGCGTCAGTCGCCTCCCGCCAGCCGCAGGAAGAACTCCGCCAGCTCGGCGCCCCCGGAGGGGTCGCGGCTGACGACCATGATCGAATCGTCCCCGGCGATGGTACCCAGGACGAGCTGGACAGCGGCCTGATCGATGATCGAGGCGAAGTACTGCGCGGCCCCCGGCGGGGTCTTGAGCATGACGAGGTTGCCGGAGGACTCGGCGGTGACCAGCAGCTCGCGGCACACACCGGCAAGGCGGGCGTCGGGTCCGGCGGAGCCGTCCGGTCCCGCGACCTCGCCGGAGGCCGGCGGCACGGCGTAGACCAGCGAGCCCGACGAGTCCCGCACGCGCACCGCCCCGACCTCGACGAGATCGCGCGAGAGCGTGGCCTGCGTGACCTGCAGGTCGTCGCGGGCCAGCAGCTCGGCGAGCTCGGCCTGGGAGTGCACGGAGCCCGAGCTGACCAGGGCGACGATGCGCGCCTGGCGGGCGATCTTGGTGGCCGGGATGCTCATCAGCCCAGCTCCGGCAGGGTGATCTCGCCCGTCTCGAGGCTGTACTGCCCCGAGGCTGCCAGCAGCCAGACCATCAGCGCCTTCTGGGCGTGCAGCCGATTCTCGGCCTCCTGGAAGACCAGCGAGCGCGGGCCGTCGATGACCTCGGCCGAGACCTCGCTGCCGCGGTAGGCCGGCAGGCAGTGCATGAACACGGCCTCGGGGGCGGCCTGGTCCATGGCCGCGGTGTCGATCGAGTACGGGCGGAAGACCTCGGCGCGCGCGTCCTTCTGGTCCTCCTGGCCCATGGAGACCCAGGTGTCGGTGCAGACCACATCGGCCTCGGCGAGCGCGTGCGCGGGGTCCTCGGTCACGAGCACCGAGCCGCCCGTGAGCTCGGCGAGCTCGCGCGCCCGGGCCACGATCGACTCCGCGGGCAGGTAGCCGGCCGGGCCCGCGACGCGCACGTGCATGCCGGCGGTGGCCATCCCCAGCAGGTACGAATTGGCCATGTTGTTCGCGGCATCGCCCAGGTACGCGAAGCTGCGCCCGGCCAGCTCGCCGAAGTGCTCGCGGATCGTGAGCAGATCGGCCAGGATCTGGCACGGGTGGTACTCGTCCGACAGCGCGTTGATCACCGGGACGTGGGAGTGCTGCGCCATCTCCTCGAGACCGGCCTGATCGTACGTCCGCCACACGATCAGCCCCACCATTCGGGAGATGACCCGGGCGGTGTCCGAGACCGACTCCTTGACCCCCAGCTGCGCCTCCCCCGGATTCACGACCAGGGGCGATCCCCCGAGATCCGCGATGCCCGTGGCGAACGAGTAGCGCGTGCGGGTGGAGGTCTTGTCGAAGATGACGGTCGCGGTCTGCGGCCCCGCCAGCGCGCGATGGCGCCACCGGTCGGCCTTGAGCTCGAGGGCCAGGTCCAGGACCTCCGCCTGCTCGGCGGGGCTCAGATCCGTGTCGCGAAGGAAGTGGCGTGGCATGAGGCGTCCTCTCGGAAGGAAGGTGGGGCCGGCGGGCGGAGGCGGAAGGCTCAGGCGCCCGGAGCGCTGAGCACGGCCTCGCGGGCCGCGTCGAGGATGGAGGGCAGCGCCTCGAGCAGCTCGTCGGCCTGCTCTGCGCTGAGGATCAGCGGCGGGGCCAGGCGCAGCGTGAGCGGCCCCGGAGCATTGACGATGAATCCCGCGCGGCGGGCCGCCGCCACGACGGCCGGGGCCAGAGCGGCGGTCTGCGATGCCGAACGATCGATCGGCTCGAGGTCGATGCCGATCAGCAGCCCGTGGGCGCGGACCTCGGCGACGCCGTCGATCGCGCGCAGTCCGTCGGCCAGATGCTGACCCACCGAACGGACGTTCTGCAAGATCTGCTCGTCCTCGATCGTCGTGAGCGTGGCCAGACCGACCGCGGTGGCCAGCGGGTTGCCGCCGAAGGTCGTACCGTGCTGGCCAGGGCCGAGCAGACCGGAGGCGTGCTCGCCGAAGGTGATCATGGCCCCGATCGGGAAGCCTCCGCCCAGCCCCTTGGCCAGCGTCATGGCATCCGGGGCATCGGCACCCGAGAGCTCCGCCGAGCTGGCGAACCACTGCCCCGTGCGCCCGACGCCCGTCTGGACCTCGTCGACGATCAGCAGCGCCCCGTGCTCGCGGGTGAGCTGCCGAGCCCGGCGCAGCCATCCCTCGGGCAGCGGTCGCACGCCGGCCTCGCCGCGCACGGGCTCCACGATCAGGGCGCTGACGGTGTTGTCGACGGCGGCCTCCAGCGCCTCGAGCGTGGGGGCGAGGAACTCCACGCCGCTCGGCAGCGGCTCGAACGGCTCCCGGTAGGCCTTCTTGGCGGTCATGGCCAGCGAGCCGGCCGTGCGTCCGTGGAAGGAATCCTCCAGGGCCAGGATCCGCGTGCGGGGACCGTCCGGGCCGGGGACCCCGTGGCCCTGGCGGCGGGCCAGCTTGAAGGCGGCCTCATTGGCCTCCGAGCCGGAGTTCGCGAAGAAGACCCGCGAGCCCTCCGGCGCCCCGGTCAGCTCCAGCAGCTTCTTGGCCAGCTCGATCTGCTGCGGCGAGGTGAAGAAGTTGGAGATGTGGCCCAGGGAGGCCGCCTGCTCCGAGAGGGCGCGCACCCAGGCGGGGTGGGCGTGGCCCAGCGCGTTCACGGCGATCCCGCCCAGCAGATCCAGCAGGCGGTTGCCGTCGGCGTCCCACACGACAGCACCCTCACCGCGGGCGAGCACGGCCTGGGGCGGGCCGAAGACGTTCATCAGGTGCTGGGAGTACTGCTCGAGCAGGGCCTCCGCTGAGGCGTCCTGGGCAGAGTGCGTGCGGCTCATTCGGGGTCCTCCGTCGTGGTGGTCTCGGTCGGGGCGGTCTTGGCCGCGCCGACGGTCTGCGCGCTGCGTCCTGCGCCGGAGGAGCCCTGCGCGGCCTCCTCGCCGGTCGGGTGCTTCCCCGCACCGGAGCCCAGGACGACGCGATCGATCTCCGCGGTGGCAACGCCGACCGGTTCCGGATGCCGGCGCAGAGGCCGCTCGGCTGCCGGCGCGGTGCCGTCGGGGCGGACCTCGGTGCCGATCCCCTCGTCCGTGAAGATCTCGAGCAGCACCGAGTGCGCCTCGCGCCCGTCGACGATCGTGGCCCGCGGGACCCCGCCCTCCACAGCGGTGAGCGCCGCCTCCATCTTGGGGATCATCCCGGACTGCAGGCTGGGCAGCAGCTCGCGCAGCTCGGAGTCGGTCAGCGACGAGATCAGCGAGCTGCGATCCGGCCAGTCCGAGTACAGGCCCTCGATATCGGTCAGCGCCACGAGCTTCTCCGCGCCCAGCGCCACGGCGACCGCGGCGGCTGCGGTGTCGGCGTTGATGTTGAGCACCTCGCCGGTGAAGCGGCCGTGGGCGTCGACCTCCGGGGAGATCGAGGAGATCACCGGGATGCGCCCGGCCTGGATCAGCTCGCGCAGCGGCTCGGGGTTCACGGAGACGATCTCGCCCACGTGCCCCAGGTCCACCTCCTGGCCGTCGACGACCGTCCCGCGGCGCACCGCGTTGAGCAGGGAGGCGTCCTCCCCCGAGATCCCCACGGCGTACGGGCCGGTGGCATTGAGCAGGGAGACGAGCTCGCGCTGGACCTGGCCGGTGAGGACCATGCGGATGGCGTCGATCGCCTCGGCCGTGGTGACGCGCAGACCCCCGCGGAACTCGGACTCGATCCCCAGCCGCTCGAGCATGCGATTGATCTGCGGCCCTCCGCCGTGCACGACGACGGGGCAGATCCCCACCTCGCGCAGGAAGACCATGTCGGCGGCGAACGCCTGGCGCAGCGGATCCGAGACCATGGCGTTGCCGCCGTACTTGAACACCATGACCGCCCCGGAGAAGCGGCTGATCCACGGCAGCGCCTCCATGAGCACGCCGGCCTTGGCGCGCGCGGCGGTGATGCGGTCGTTCGGTGCGGTCATCGGGTGTCTCCTGGGAGGGGTTCGGCTCGGGCGGCTTCAGGACGAGTACGCCGAGTTCTCCTCGACGTAGTCGTGGGTCAGGTCGTTGGTCCAGATCGTGGCCTCGTGCGCCCCGGCCTTCAGGTCGACAACGACCTCGACCTTTCGCGACGACGCCAGGTCCACGCCCTCCCGGGGGTCGCCGATCATCCCGCCGCGGCAGACCATGACGCCGTTGATGGAGACGTCGAGCTCGTCCGGATCGAACTCGGCATCGGTCGTGCCCACGGCCGAGAGGACCCGGCCCCAGTTGGGGTCGTTGCCGAAGATCGCGGTCTTGAACAGGTTCGAGCGGGCCACCGTGCGCGAGACCGTCTCGGCCTGGACCACGGAGGCGGCGCCCATGGTGGTGATCGCGATGTCGTGGGCGGCGCCCTCGGCATCGGTGATCAGCTGCTGGGCCAGGCTGTGGCACACGGCGCTCAGCGCACGGGTGAGCTCGAGCTCGTCGGGGCTGATGCCGGAGGCCCCCGAGGCCAGCAGGGTCACGGTGTCGTTGGTGGACATGCAGCCGTCGGAGTCGGCGCGGTCGAAGGTCACGGCGCAGGCCTCACGCAGGCTGCGCTGCAGGACCTCCGGGCGGACCTCGGCGTCGGTGGTGAGCACCACGAGCATGGTGGCCAGTCCCGGGGCGAGCATGCCCGCGCCCTTGGCCATCCCGCCCACGCTCCAGCCCTCGGGGCTCGTGTGCGCGGCCTGCTTGGGCACGGTGTCGGTGGTCATGATCGCCCGGGCCGCGCGCAGCCCGGCCGCCTCATCCGCTGCGGCATCGGCCAGGACCTCGGGGATGCCGGCGCGCATCACGCCCATGGGCAGCTGCACGCCGATCAGTCCGGTGGAGCACACGACCACGTCGCCGGCGCCGACCTGAAGGCCCTCGGCGACCAGCTCGGCCGTTTCGTGCGAGGCCTGGAAGCCCTGCGGGCCCGTGCAGGCATTGGCTCCGCCGGAGTTGAGGATCACCGCGCGGGCGGCGCCGTCGGCGACGACCTGGCGCGACCAGTGGACGGGGGCCGCGGCCACGCGGTTCGACGTGAACACGGCGGCGGCGGCCGCGCTGGGGCCGTCGTTGATCACGACGGCCAGGTCGTCGCCGCCGGAGGCCTTGAATCCGGCGGTCACGCCGCCGGCGCGGAATCCAGCGGCTGCGGTGACGCCGCGGGAGGTGTCGACGCTCAGCCCGGCCGCCGGGTCCTGGGAGGGGTGGACGGTGTTCACGGTGCGACTCCCTGCTGGGTCAGCCCGGTCTGCTCGGGCAGGCCCAGGGCGATGTTCATGGACTGCACGGCTCCGCCGGCCGTGCCCTTGACGAGGTTGTCCAGCGCGCAGCTGACGATCACGCGCCCCACGCGGGCATCGACGGCCGCCTGGATCTGGACGTGGTTCGAGCCCAGGACGGCCTGGGTGGTGGGCCACTGCCCCTCGGGCAGCAGATGGATGAAGGGCTCGTCGCGATAGGCCTCCTCCAGTGCCTCGCGCACGGACTGCGCACCGGGGCCCTCGGCGATCCGGGCCGTGGCGGTCGTGAGGATGCCGCGGGGCATAGGCGCCAGGGTGGGGGTGAACGA
The DNA here is from genome assembly GCF_005502825.1 of Kocuria sp. 2SI. Classification (NCBI taxonomy): domain Bacteria; kingdom Bacillati; phylum Actinomycetota; class Actinomycetes; order Micrococcales; family Micrococcaceae; genus Kocuria; species Kocuria sp. 2SI. The sequence goes on from NZ_SCNB01000027.1 coordinate 9,230, forward strand.
GACCGCGACGTCGCTGCGGCCCGAGGCCCAGCCCAGACCCTGCTCGATCTCCGGGGTGTGCCGGTGCACGCCGCCCACGCCGTAGGGGGACATGCCGCCCATGACTTCCGCGGCCAGCAGGTGCGGCTTCAGCGATCGCCCCGCCCCCGAGGTGCCGGAGGCCGCCACGATCACGATGTCCTGCAGCTCGATCTGCCCGGCCGCGGCCAGCGGCGCCAGGGCCAGCTGGGAGCCGGTGGGATAGCACCCGGGGATCGCGATGCGGCTCGCCTTCGCCAGTCGGGTGCGCTGCCGGGTGCCGTCCGGGGCCACGATCATCTCGGGCAGGCCGTACGGCCAGGTCCCGGCGTGGGCGCTGCCGTAGAACTGCTCCCAGGCTTCGGCGGATTCGAGCCGGTGATCGGCCGCGGCGTCGATCACGATGGTCGACTCCGGAAGCTGGGCGGCGATCTCGGCCGAGGCGCCGTGCGGCAGGGCGAGCACGACGATGTCGTGCCCGGCCAGCTGCTCGAGACTCGAATCCGAGATGATCCGATCGGCGAGCCCGTGCAGGTGCGGCTGCAGCGAGCCCAGCCGCTGACCGGCGCTGGAGTGCGCCGCGACGGCGCCGATCTCCACCTGGGGATGCTGCATCAGCAGACGAAGCACCTCTCCCCCGGCGTAGCCGCTGGCTCCTGAGACTGCTGCGGTGAAGGTCATGCGGACATCCTACGCAAGATTATGCAGGTATGTCGATATTTATGCACTAGGGGTGGCGACGAGGACTAGGCTCGGTGGTCAGGAACGCACCGACCGGCGGCTTCCGTCCGCCCCGGAAGAAGGAGACCAGCATGCGCGCCATCAGCATCACGCAGCACGGGGGCCCGGAGGTCCTCACCGTCAGCGAGGTCGAGGATCCGGTCCCGGGACCCGGAGAGGTCCTGGTGCGCACCCGCCGCACCGGGGTCAACTTCATCGAGACCTATCAGCGCGAGGGCGTCTACGACGTCGAGCTGCCCTTCACCCCGGGCACCGAGGGAAGCGGCGAGGTCATCGCCCTGGGCGAGGGCGTCGATTCCCTGCAGGTCGGGCAGCGGATCACGACCTCGCAGGGCCGGGCCACCTACGCCGAGAAGTTCGTGGTCGATGCCGATCGCGTGGTGGTGGTGCCCGAATCCGTCTCCGACGATGCCGCGGGCGCGCTGCCGCTGCAGGGCTTCACGGCCCACTATCTGACCCGCTCGACCTTCCCGGTCGGCCCGGAGACCACCGCCGTGATCACCGCCGCCGCCGGCGGCGTGGGCGGCGTGGCCATCCAGCTCATGAAGCGCCAGGGCGCCACCGTGATCGGTCTGACCTCGAGCCATGAGAAGGCCGACATCGCCCGATCGCTGGGCGCCGACCATGTCCTGCCCTACGAGGGCTTCGCCGATGCCGTCGAGGAGATCACCGGCGGCCGCGGCGCCGACGTGGTCTACGACTCAGTGGGCAAGACGACCTTCGACGAGTCCCTGGCCGCCGTGCACCTGCGCGGCATGGTCGTGCTCTTCGGCGGGTCGTCCGGGCAGGTCCCCCCGTTCGACCTGCAGCGCCTCAACGCCATGGGCTCGCTGTACGTGACCCGCCCGTCGCTCAACGCCTACATGCACACCGAGGAGGAGCGGCAGTGGCGGGCCCGCGAGATGTTCGAGGCCATCGAGGACGGCCTGAAGATCCGCGTGGGCGGCACCTACTCCCTCGACGACGCCGCTCAGGCGCACCGCGACCTCGAATCCCGCAGGACCCAGGGGAAGCTTCTGCTGAGCTTCTGACGCGCCTTCACCGGAGACGCCGAAGGGGCCGTGACGATCATCGTCACGGCCCCTTCGGGTGTTCTCGGGTTCTTGTCAGCGCAGGCTGCGCCGCCGCAGGATGACCCCGCCGGCGATGCCCAGACCCAGCACCAGCACCGAGGCCGCAGCTAGCAGCCCTCCCCGGGTCTTCTGGGCGGACACGGTCTGATCCGTGATGCCGCCGCCGAGCGAGCCTGCCTCTGCGGTGGACAGGACCTGCAGCTCGCCGTCCTGCACGCCGAGCAGGACGTCGACCTCCCCGTCGAAGTCGTCCACGGAATCGCCCCGGCCCTCGCCGCGCACCTCCACCGCCTGCCCCGGCTCCGGCGTGAACGGATCCTGCAGCCCGCTGTCGAAGCGCTGGGCCGAGATCTCCTCGTCGTCCGGCAGCGTGATCGCGTACTTGGGGTTGAAGGACTCCGAGTGCAGATCGTGCGTCATGTCGGTGTAGGTGCCGGTCACCGCGTAGGTGGAATTGGCCCAGCCCTGCAGCTGCTCCGCGCGCTGGAACGCCGAGTAGGAGGCGATCGCCAGCACCAGCGCCAGGATGACGCCCAGCACGACTGCGATCACCGGCGGCCAGGTGGCGCCGATGGCCTCCGACTCCTCGCGATCGCCCGCACCGAGATCCTCGAGCGGATCTCCTTCGGGGTCGCCGTCCGTGCCTCCGCGCAGGGAGAAGGCGTCGCGGAACGCGCTGGACGCGCCATCGCCGCGACGGCCGTTCTCCTGCAGCCGACGGCTGCCTTCGGCTTCCCCGGCGGAGGCCCCGGGGGTGTTCTCAGTGCTCATGTGCTTCTCCTCCCCCGCAGGCGAGGGCCTGGCGAAGGGTGGTCATCGGTTGCTGGATGGTCTCCCGGGCCGCTCAGCCGCGCAGGACGGCGCCGTGTCTCGACGCGGCGAGTTCGACCGCCGCCGTGCGAGCCTCGGAGGCCTCTTCGGCCGTCAGCGTGCGATCGGGCGCCCGGAACCGCATGGCCAGGGCCACCGACTTCTTCCCGGTCTCGATGTGCTCGCCCTGGTAGACGTCGAAGACGCGGACGTCCTCGACGAGCTCGCCCGCGCCCTCGCGGATCGTGACCATCAGCTCGGCAGCCGGCACAGCGGCATCCACCACGAGCGCGACGTCCTGCGTGGCCGGGGTCTGGACGCTCAACGGCTCGGCGGCGATCGCGCCGTCGCGGGCGGCCAGGATCGCCGACAGCTCCAGCTCCATGGCGCTCGTGCGCTCGGGCAGGCCCTGCTGAGCGACCAGCTGCGGGTGCAGCTCGCCGGCTGTGCCCACGAGGTCCCCGGAGGGAAGGCGCAGCACCGCCGTGCGCCCAGGGTGGAAGGCCTGATGGCGGCCCTGCTCCACGCTCAGGCGCACGCCCAGGACGTCGCCGACCAGACGCGCGATCTCGAGGGCGTCCCGCCAGCCCAGCGCTCGCGGGTCGGACCCCGGGGCCGCCGGGGCGTCGTCGCCGGCGAAGACGGCTGCGATATGCAGGGGCTGCTCCGGGATCCCGCCTCGCAGATCCGCCAGGACCTGCTCGGACGGGCGCTGACCGACCGGAGGGATGGATCCGGTGCCCAGCTGGGCGCCGGGGCGGAAGACGAGTCCCGACTCGAAGAGCTGCAGATCGCGGAACCCGCGCGAGCGGTTGCGATGCAGGATCTCCAACAGGCCGGGGATCAGCGAAGCGCGCAGCACGCCGCGGGACTCGGCGATGGGATTGGCCAGGCGCACCGAGTCGACCTCGGTCCCGGGCTCGGGCGAGGCCCACAGCTGGTTGTCGGCCGGCGTGGTGAACGGGTAGGCGAGCACCTCGGTCAGGCCGGCGGCGGCCAGGGCGCTCAGCACGCGCCGGCGACCGGCCTGCTCGGCGCTCAGACCCCGTCCCGGAGGCGCGACGGGAAGCCGCGACGGGATCTTGTCGTAGCCGTCCAGGCGCGCGATCTCCTCCGCCAGGTCCTCGGGCTCGCGCAGATCAGGCCGCCACGACGGGGGCGTGACCAGCCAGCCGTCCTGCCCGGCGGCGCTGGGCTCCTCCTCGACCTCGACGGCCGGGCTCAGCGTCTCGAGCGTGCAGCCGATCTCGGTGAGCAGGGACTCCACGCGCTCTGCCGAGTAGTCCACGCCCACGCGCCGGGCGGGATAGTCCGCATCCAGGCGGATGGTGACGGGCGCCTCCGCCTCCTCGACGCGGACGTCGCCGACCTCGGGTCCGGCGGTGCCGCCGGCGAGCTCGACGAGCAGCTGGACGGCGCGCTCGGCGGCGGCGGCCTGCAGCTGCGGGTCCACGCCGCGCTCGAAGCGCCGGGAGGCCTCGGAGGACAGGCGGTGGCGGCGCGCGGTGCGCGCGACCGACACGGGATCGAAGTGCGCAGCCTCGACCAGGACGTCGGTCGTGGAATCGCCGACCTCGGCGAACTCGCCGCCCATGGTCCCGGCCAGCCCGATGGGGCCGGTGGCGTCGGTGATCAGCAGGTCCTCGGGATCCAGCGCGCGCTGCCTGCCGTCCAGCGTGGTCAGCTGCTCGCCCTGACGGGCGCGGCGCACGGTGATCTGCTCGGCGACCCGGGACAGGTCGTAGAAGTGCAGCGGCTGGCCGAGCTCGAGCATCACGTAGTTCGAGATGTCCACGGGCAGGCTGATCGAGCGCATGCCCGCCAGGCGCAGACGGGTCGACATCCACACCGGAGTGGGCCGGGACGGGTCGATGCCGCGCACCACGCGGGTCGCGAAGCGCGTGCAGCCCTGCTCGCCGCGGATCGGCGCCTCCTCGGCCAGCACGACGGGGAACGTGTCTTCCGTCGGCGCGGGTGCAGCCTCGGACAGGGCGAGCGCCGGGTCCTCGAACGCAGCGCCGACGGCGTGGCAGTACTCGCGGGCCACGCCGCGCATGGACAGGGCGTAGCCGCGGTCCGGGGTGACGTTGATGTCGGCGGCGGACTCGTCGAGCTGCAGCACCTCGCGCACGTCCGTGCCCAGCTCGGGGTCCAGGCCGAGATCGCCGAGCACCAGGATGCCGTCGTGATCCTCGCCGATGCCCAGCTCGCGCGCCGAGGCGATCATCCCCGCCGAGGTGTGGCCGTAGGTCTTGCGCGGGCTGATCCGGAAGTCGCCGGGCAGCACGGCACCGGGCAGGGTCACGACGACCTTGTCGCCGACCTCGAAGTTGTGCGCGCCGCAGACGATGCCCTGCACGCCGGAGGGCTCGATGCCCTCGCCGGTCAGGGTCTGCTGCTGGCCCTCCGGGACCACGCGCACGGAGCACCAGTTCACCGTCTTGCCGTTGGAGTGCTCCTCTGGCTCGCGGGACAGGACCTGCCCCACGACGATGGGCCCGGTGAGCTCATCGCCGGGGCGGATGACCTCCTCCTCCTCGAAGCCGACGGAGACCATGGTCTCCAGCAGCTGCTCGGCGGTGGCTTCCTCGGGCAGCGGCGCGAACTCGCGCAGCCAGGACAGCGGAACCCGCATCTCAGACCTCCATTCCGAAGTGCTGGCTGAATCGGATATCGCCCTCGACCATGTCGTGCATGTCGGGGACCCCGTTGCGGAACATCAGCGTGCGCTCGATGCCCATGCCGAAGGCGAAGCCCGAGTAGACCTCGGGGTCCACGCCGGCTGCGCGCAGGACGTTGGGGTGGACCATGCCGCAGCCGCCCCACTCGATCCAGCGCGGACCGCCCTGGGCCTGCGGGTGCCACACGTCCATCTCGGCGGAGGGCTCGGTGAACGGGAAGTAGTTGGGCCGCAGCCGGATCCGGGCATCGGGGCCGAAGATCTGGCGTGCGAAGTGCTCGAGCGTGCCCTTGAGATCGGCCATGGTCAGGCCCTTGTCGACGGCGAGGCCCTCGACCTGGTGGAACACGGGCGTGTGGGTCGCATCGAGCTCGTCGGTGCGGAAGACCCGCCCCGGGGCCACAACGTAGACCGGCAGCTCACGGCTCAGCAGGGTGCGCATCTGGACCGGGGAGGTGTGGGTGCGCAGGACCAGGTGGGCCTCGGGCGGGTCCACGAAGAACGTGTCCTGCAGCTCGCGGGCGGGGTGGTCCGGCTTGAAGTTCAGGGAGTCGAAGTTGAACCACTCGGACTCGACCTCGGGGCCCTCGGCGACCTCCCAGCCCATGCCCACGAAGATGTCCTGCGCGGTCTCCATCATGGCGCTGATGGGGTGGCGCCCGCCCAGCCGGCGACGGCTGCTCGCGGCGGTGACGTCCACGGACTCCTCGACCAGGATGCGCTCGGCGCGCTCGGCCTCAAGCACCCCGGTGCGCGCTGACAGCGCCTTGTTCACCCGGCCGCGGGCCTGGCCCATGAGCTTGCCCGCGGCGGCCTTCTGGGACTTCTCGAGCGAGCCGATGCGCCGGTTGGCCAGGGCCAGCGGCGAGCGATCGCCGGCGTGGGCCAGGCGGACCGCCTTGAGCTCGTCGAGATCAGCGGCGGCCTGGACAGCGTCCAGGGCCTCCTCCACGGCGCGGCCGACGGCCTGCTCATCCGTGGGATCGAACTCCGCGACGGTCGGGGTCTCGGCCTGACCGGTCGGGGTCTCGGCCTGGGCGGCGGCAGAGGGCGCCTGCTGAGGCCCGCCCTCCGGTGTGCTCTCAGACATGTGCGACAGGTGCCTTCGCTCTCGGGTTCGGTTCATCGGCCCGGCGCCAGAACGCGGGCGGTCCAAGTCTAGTCCCCGCAAGGCCCTCGTCCGGCCCCGGCACAGTGCCTGTGGGCGACTCGCATGGGTCGCCGGCCGCCTGCTCAGCCGGCCAGGTGACGTCGGATGCCGTCCAGGATCGGCAGGTCCGCGGGGATCCACGGCAGGGCCTCGGCCTCCTGGAGGCCCTCGATCGGCTCCAGGCCGATGCGCACCCAGCGCAGCTCGAGATGATCCGCGCCCTCGGCCTGACGGCCCGTGCCCAGGGCGTCGGCGTCCGCTTCCTGCTCCTCCGCGGCTCCGACGACGACGGCCGTCCACACGCGCATGGCCGCCGACTCGCTGAGCGGCCATCCCTGCCGATGGGGTCCGGGGACCTCCTCGAGCAGGCGGATCCGCACACCCAGCTCCTCCCGGCACTCCCGGTGCAGCGCCTCCTGGACCGTCTCCCCCGGCTCCTGCTTGCCTCCGGGCAGCTCCCACAGCCCGCGCAGGGACTCCGGATAGGCACGCTGGGCCGCGATCAGCCGCTGGGGCCGGTGCGGGTCGTCCAGCAGCGCGGCGGCCACGACCTGGGTGCGGAACGTGCGCTCGTCGTCGTGCCGCAGGCTCATGCGGCGCCCTCGGCGGTGCGGCGCTGAGCGCGGGCGGAGGCGTAGAGGCACAGGGTGGCCGCCGTCCCCACGTTGAGCGACTCGGCGGCCCCGTGCAGCGGCACCGCCACGCGGTGGGAGGCCAGGGCCTTCTCCTGCTCGGACAGCCCCTGCGCCTCATTACCGAAGAGCCATGCCGTGGGGCGTGCCAGCTCGACAGCCGCCTCCCGGCCAGCTGCCGAAGCATCCTGCAGCTCATCCAGATCCAGGGCGCCGTAGCCGTCCGCGGCCAGCACCTGCAGCTCACCGCCTGCGGCATCGCTCACGGGGCGGCCGACCAGCTCGGCCGGATCCAGGCCGGTGAGCACGGGCAGATGGAACAGGGAGCCGGCGGTCGAGCGCACCACCTTGGGGTTGTGCAGATCCACCGATCCGGCGGTGAGCACCACGGCATCGGCGCCGGCGGCATCAGCGGCGCGCAGCACGGTCCCGGCATTGCCGGGGTCCTGCACGCGGCACATGACCGCCACCAGGCGGGGCCGACGCTCGGCGACCTGCGCCCAGGTCAGCTCGGGGATCCGGCACACCGCCAGCACGCCCTGCGGGTGCTCGGCATCCGACATGGCCGCAAGGACCTCGTCGGAGACCATGCGCACGAAGACCCGCGGGGAGCCCTCGGCCTGGAGCACGCACTCGACGAGCTGATCGATGTCCGGGTGGCGCTGCAGCGCGCGCTCGGTGATGTAGAGGGCGTCGATCACCCCGTCCCGAGGTGCAGGCACCAGGGCGTCGAACTCCCCCAGGTGCGCGCGCAGGGCCTCGCGGACGCACTGCGGGCCCTCGGTGAGGAATCGACCGGCCCTGGAACGCGCAGAGCGCCTCGCCAGTCCCGCGACCGATCGCACCCGGTCGGAACCGGGATTGATCAGCGCGGAGTCGGCGAGGCGCTGCGCGATGCTCACGCTCGAAGCGGGATCAGGCCGCGTCGGAGCGCGGAGCGGAGGTGTCCGCGGGCAGGTTCTTCTTGGCGATCTCGACGAGCGCGTTGAACGCGGGGGCGTCGTTGACGGCCAGCTCGGCCAGCATGCGGCGGTCGACTTCGACCTCAGCGGCCTTCAGGCCCTGGATGAAGCGGTTGTAGGTCAGGCCCTGAGCCCGAGCGGCGGCGTTGATGCGCTGGATCCACAGCCGGCGGAAGTCGCCCTTGCGGGTGCGGCGGTGATCGTAGTTGTAGGTGTACGAGTGGAGGACCTGCTCCTTGGCCTTGCGGTACAGGCGCGAGCGCTGTCCGCGGTAGCCGGAGGCCATCTCCAGGGTCGTACGACGCTTCTTGTGGGCGTTGAGCGCCCTCTTCACACGTGCCACGTGTGTGCTCCTTCGGTGCGGGAGCGACTCGTCCCGGTCCTGGCCGGGGGTCGCTCGGTGTTCAGGGGTGCTGCGGCGAGACCGTCAGCGGATGTTCTGCGAGGTGCTTCGGCTCAGCGGCCGAGCATCTTCTTGACGACCTTGGCATCGCCCGGGGCCACGATCTTGTCGCCGGCGAGGCGGCGGGTCAGGCGCGAGGACTTGTGCTCGAGGTAGTGGCGGCGGTTGGCCTGCTGGCGCTTGACCTTGCCCGAACCCGTGATCTTGAAGCGCTTCTTGGCACCCGAGTGGGTCTTCATCTTCGGCATGGTGGGCCGTCTCCTTGCTGTCGGTCTCACCGCTGTCGCGGTGCGCCGCCTCTGGGGCGGCCTGGTCTGGGTCGTCGGCTGGGTGAGCCGACGACTCCTCGGTCACCGACCCGGTCCCGTCCTGCGGGATCCGGGTCGAAGCTTTCATGTCAGGGCAGCGGGGTCACTGCCCCGGCTTGGGTCCGCCCGGCTTGGGCACTCCACCCGGCTTGGGTCCGCCGCCCGGCTTGGGCGCCGTTCCCGGCTTGGGTGCGGGCCTGGGCGTCGAGCCGGGGGTCGGGGCGCCCGACGGGCGCGAAGCCGAGGGTCGGCCCGGGCCGCCGGCCGGACGGGGCGAACCGCCCTGCCCGGAGCCCTGCGAGCTCGAGGCCGGACGCGGGGTCCCGGAGGTCGAGCGCGGGGGCCTGGACGAATCCGAGCCGGTGCGCGGACCCGACGAGGACGGACGACCGCCGCTGGGGCGCGAGGCGCCGCCGGAGTCCGGGCGGCCCGACGAGGGCCGACCCGAGCCGCCGGAGGGACGGCCGCCGCGATCGGATCCGCGATCCGAGCCGCCGCGATCGTTCGAGCGCGGCCCGCCCTGGCGACCGCGACCGCCGCCGCGGGGCTCGCGCTTGTCCTCCTTGGGCAGCACGACGGGCGGCTGATCCTCGGAGACCTTCAGCGGCGGGGCGCCCTCGGGCACCTCGAACTTGGCCGAAGCCAGCGCGCGCAGCTCCTCGGGGATCGACTCCCCGATCGAGCTGCCGCCCACGGGCAGCGGGTTCTCGGCATCGCCGGTGGCCGGAACGCCGGACTCACGAGCATCGCGCTCGCGATCGCGACGGGAGGACTTCACCTTCGAGGGAAGACGGCTCTCCTGATCGGACTCCGCCTCCTTGGCGCGGCGGGCAGCCGACTTGGCCTCGGACTTGGTCTTCAGCGGACCGAGGACCATGACCATGTTGCGGCCGTCCTGGCGCGGGCTGGACTCGACCTGGCCGAACTCCTCCAGGTCCTCGGCCAGCTTGCCGAGCAGGCGCACGCCCATCTCCGGACGCGACTGCTCGCGGCCGCGGAACTGGATCATGGCCTTGACCTTGTCGCCCTCGGTCAGGAAGCGCTTGGCGTGCCCGACCTTGGTCGCGTAGTCGTGGTCATCGATCTTCAGGCGGAACCGAACCTCCTTGAGGCTCGTGTTCGACTGGTTCTTGCGCGACTCGCGCGCCTTCACCGCCGCCTCGTACTTGTACTTGCCGAAGTCCATCAGCTTGGCGACGGGCGGCTTGGCGGTGGGGGCGACCTCAACCAGATCCAAATCGGATTCACGGGCCAGTCGCATGGCGTCCTCGACGCGGACGATGCCGACCTGCTCGCCCGCCGGCCCGACAAGGCGGACCTCGGGGACGCGAATCTTCTCATTGATGCGTGGATCGCTGATGCTCTGCTCCTGAGATAGTCGTGCCGGTCTGATCCGGCGATCTGCGGCGACGGCCCCCGAACTGTGCTCGAGCTCCGCGCCCTGGTGCGGATGGCAACGAAAAAGCCTCCGCTGCCCAGGGCAAGCGGAGGCCGAGGCATCCGGATCGGCAACCACCGATCCCCCGCACGAACGGGGACGCCGTCAGCATCTCTGCTGGCACGGCGCGGACGCTGCTGCGTCGTCTTGACCCGGAGACCCTGGCGATCCTGAGATCGCGGTCAGCGCGGGTGGGAGTCACCTCCGCTTGCACACTGCCGAATATCATACACGAAAGCTTCTCCCCGGGACAGGATGACGCTGCGGCGGGCAGGATCCGGCCACTCGCGAGATGGGGATCGCCACGAAGCCACTCACCGGGACGGCGCGCACTGCCAGAGCACTCGCGGCCGGGACCACAGAACTCCTCGCCGGGGCATGGAGCATCACGAGGCGGCTCGAGGACGGCGTCGAGAATGCGGGCGTCCCATGAGGGGCCGATTGCTCACCCCACCTCGATCCAGTGGACGAGTCATCACCGGTTCAGCGCGGAAGCAGTGACGATCCGGCCAGTCGATGGCGGAACCGCTCGGACGGGGCTCGTGCGGGCAGGGGCAGGGGCCCGGGCCGGCGGAGCGTGCGTCGCCGACGTCATCGCCCGCAGCACCTAGGCTGGGGCCATGACTTCTCAGAGCACCTTCCGCTTCGACGGCGCCTCGGACGACGACGCCCGAGCCGCAGCGCATCAGCCCGCCCAGGATTCCGCGCAGCCCGAGCATGCCGATCACGACCATGCCCAGGAGCCGCACGAGGGCAGCCCGCTGAGCCAGGAGGCCCTGGACGCCGTCACCCAGCAGGTCCGCGACATCGCCGAGGTCCCCGCGATCGAGGTCATCACGACGTCTGCGGTGCACCTCATGTCCGCCGCCGCCGTGAAGTGCGGCCTGGCCGAGGGCCCGGATGCCGAGGCGCTCAAAGACCTCGACGAGGCCCGCAAGCTGATCACGGCGCTGGCCGGCTTCGTCACCGCCGCAGCGCCGGAGATCGGCTCGCAGCACGCGGGCCCGCTGCGCGACGGCCTGCGCACGCTGCAGCTGGCCTTCCGCGAGGCGTCGACCTACCCGGACAAGCCCGGTCAGGGCCCCGGCGAGAAGTTCACGGGCCCCGTCTTCTCCTGAGCTGACCCACCGGCTTCCTCAGATCTCGAGCGCCTCCAGGGCCACCTCGAGGCTGTCGACCTTCTCGGCCACCACGGTGTGCTGGGAGAGCCTGTCCTGGAAGGCCCGGACCAGACCGTCGAGCTGCCCCTGGTCCAGTCCCGGCAGCAGCTCGAGCACGGCGGTCAGCTCCGGGCCCTCGCCCCCGCCGGGCAGCGACCCTCCCCCGCTCAGCGGGGTGTCCGCGCCGCGGCCCCGCCGCACGTGGGCCCCGGCCACACCGGGCAGCCCCAGGGCGGCATCGAGCACCGCCCTGGAGACCTCCGGCGAGTCGTAGCTCGGCGTCCACTCGATCCCCTGCGCGATCGCCCACAGCGCCGGGCGGCGCACTACGAAGGGCGCAGCCGAGCCGGGGTTCAGCACAAGCATCTGGGCGCTGTCCTGAACAGCCGCCAGAGCAGCCCGCCGCGCATCGACGGCCACCGGCCGGGCCTGGCGGTGCCACTGCGTGACCTCGACGTCGGAGCCGAAGACCGGCTGCACGCTGCGACCGCTGCGCGAGCTCAGCCGCACCAGGGCCATGTCCGCTTCCTTGTCGGCCACCAGTCCGTCGTCGGTGAGGGTGCTAGCAGAGACCTCGGCGACGACCGGGACGAAGACCCGGGCGGCTGCGAGCGCGGCGACGACCTCCGCCTCACCTGCCTCCCCGCGCGAGCGCGCGGTCAGGGCCGATTCCAGCGCGGCGTCGACTGCGCCGCTGTCGCCCGGGAAGAGGTGGCCATGACCGCGCTCCAGGTCGCGGCCCTGCCACGGCTGTCCCCCGGTGTCGGTCTGCCCGCCTGCCGAGCGCAGCTGCGCCTGGATGTGCGCGGGAAGCTCGCGCGCGGGCCCTCGCGGAGTCTGAGGGTCGTCGTTCGGCCGGGTGCCGCTCACGGGCTCAGGCCTCCGGGCGTCCCGCGACATCCAGGGCCTGCTCGAGGGTGAAGCGCCCGGCGTAGAGGGCCTTGCCCATGATCGCGCCCTCCACGCCCGAGCTCACCAGGCGGCGCAGCGCGGCGATGTCCTCCAGGGAGGCGATGCCGCCAGAGGCCACCACGGGCTTGCCCGTGCGCTGCGCGACCTGCTGCAGCAGCTCGACGTTCGGGCCCTTGAGCGTGCCGTCCTTGGTGACGTCGGTGACGACGTAGCGGGAGCAGCCGTCGGCCTCGAGGCGCTCGAGCACCTCCCAGAGGTCCCCGCCCTCCTGGGTCCAGCCGCGGGCGGCCAGCGTGGTGCCGCGCACATCCAGGCCCACGGCGATGACGTCTCCGTGCTCGGCGATGACCCGTCGGGTCCACTCGGGATCCTCGAGCGCGGCGGTGCCCAGATTGATCCGGGCCGGCTCGAGCGACAGTGCGCGCTCGAGGGAGGCGTCGTCGCGGATGCCTCCGGACATCTCGATCTTCAGCGACAGCGACCGGGCCACGCTCGTGAGGACGTCGATGTTGTCCCCGGTGCCGAATGCGGCATCCAGATCGACCAGGTGCAGCCACTCGGCCCCGGCGTCCTGCCAGGCCTGCGCGGCCTCCAGCGGATCGCCGTAGCAGGTCTCGGAGCCGGACTCCCCCTGGACGAGGCGCACGGCCTGGCCGTCGCGGACGTCCACCGCCGGCAGCAGCTCGAGGCGCGGGCCGGTCTGCTCGGCGTGGTTCGTGTACTCGGTCATTGCTCTCCTCGATCGAATGCGGATGTCTCGGGGGCGGCGCTCAGCCGCGGCTGCCCGTGTACCAGGCGAAGGCGCCGTAGATGATCAAAGCGGCGGCGATGACCCCCATGATCACGACGGTGTAGCGCGGGAAGCCCTGCTTGTGGAACGAGTAGGTGCCTCCGGCCATGAAGGCTCCCAGCGCCATGACGATGACGGCCCAGCTCATGCGTCGCTCTCCTCCTGACCAGCGGTCTGCGCGTCCCGCGCGGCGAGGGCGGCGTCCAGTCGGCCCGTGCGCGGCAGCGTCTCGAGCCAGTTGCGCAGCAGCTGGAGTCCCGCCTGGCCCGACTTCTCCGGGTGGAACTGCGTGGCGGACAGTGCCCCGTTCTCCACGGCGGCGATGAAGGGGCTTCCGTGGCGCGACCAGGTGACCTGCGGCGGAAGCATGTGCTCGCTGTTCTGCTCGAACTCCCACTTCAGCACGCCGAAGGAGTGCACGAAGTAGAAGCGCTCCTGCTCGATGCCGCGGAAGAGCACGCTGGACTCGGGCGGCTCGACCGTGTTCCAGCCCATGTGCGGGACGATCGGGGCGTCCAGCCGCTCGACCGTGCCGGGCCACTGGCCTAGGCCCTCGGTCTCCGTGCCGTGCTCCACGCCGCGCTCGAACAGGACCTGCAGCCCGACGCAGATGCCCAGGACCGGGCGCCCGCCCATGAGCCGGCGCTCGATCAGACGCACCGCGCCGATCTTGCGCAGGCCCTCGGCCACCGCCTCGTAGGCGCCCACTCCGGGAACGAGCAGGCCGTCGGCGCCGGAGACCAGCTCCGGGTCGCGCGTGAGCAGGACGCGGGCACCGGCCTCCTCGAGCGCGCGGACGGCCGAGCGGACGTTGCCGGCACCATAGTCGAGCACGACCACGGACGGCGCCGACGAGGCCGGCTCCTGCGGCAGCGGCTCCCCCACGGTGTGCGGCGCGGGGATCGTGCGGCCCTTGTCGTCGACCGCGTCCTCCGGGCGGCGGATCACAGCGCGCCCTTGGTCGAGGGGATGCCGGTGACGCGCGGGTCGGGCTCGACGGCGGCGCGCAGCGCACGGGCCAGGGCCTTGAACTGGGCCTCGACGATGTGATGCGGATCCCGCCCGCGCACCAGCTCCATGTGCAGGCAGATCCCGGCGTGATGAGTCAGCGACTCGAAGACGTGCTGGGTCATGGAGCCGGTGAAGTGCCCGCCGATCAAGTGGTACTGCTGGCCCTCGGGCTCGCCGATGTGCACGCAGTACGGGCGCCCGGAGACGTCGACGACGGCGTGGGCCAGCGCCTCGTCCAGCGGCACGGAGGCCTCGCCGAAGCGGGCGATCCCGCGCTTGTCGCCGAGGGCGGTGCGCAGGCACTCGCCGATCACGATCGCGGTGTCCTCCACGACGTGGTGGACGTCGATGTGGGTGTCGCCGGTGGCCTGGACCGTCAGGTCGATCAGCGAGTGCTTGGACAGCGCCGTGAGCATGTGGTCGTAGAACGGCACGCTGGTCGAGATCGAGTGCTGGCCGGTGCCGTCAAGGTTCAGCTCGACGCGGATGCTGGATTCCGACGTCACGCGCTCGAGCGAGGCGGTGCGTGCGCCGTCGCTCGCTGCGGTGGTGGGCTGATCGCTCATGATGGGGCCTCCTGCGGCGGGATGGGGATTCTGTGCCGGGCCGACGTGCGAGGGCGTCAGCGGCGGGCGGTTCAGCGGTTCGCGGGGTCCTGCTCTGTCTCGGAGTCCTTCGCAGCGGCGGACCGGTCCTCCAGGTGCGCGCGGACGCCGTCGAGGAACGCGGTGGTCTCCTCCTCGGTGCCGGCGGTGACGCGCAGGTGCCCGGGGATGCCGACGTCGCGGATCAGGACGCCTCGATCCAGCAGGTCCTGCCACAGGGCCGGGGCGTCGATGCCGCCGCCGAAGAACACGAAGTTGGAGTCCGATTCCGCCGGGTCCAGCTCCAACCGCTTGAGGTCATCGACGATCCGGTCGCGCTGCATGCGGATGTCGGCGACGTCGGCGAGCAGAGTCGTGCGATGGCGCAGGGCCGCCAGAGCGGTCGCCTGGGTCACCGCGGAGAGGTGATACGGCAGGCGCACCAGACGCACGGCATCGGCGATCTCCGGTGCGGCGGCGAAGTAGCCGATCCGCGCACCGGCCAGGGCGAAGGCCTTGGACATGGTGCGGCTGACGACCAGGCGCGGACGGCCTTCGAGCAGGCGCAGCGCGGTGCGCTCCGGGAAGCGGGAGAACTCGGCATAGGCCTCATCGACCACCACCACGGTGTTCGACTCCTCGCCGGCGCGGTAGACGGCATCGACGACGTCGTCCTCCAGCGCGGTGCCCGTGGGGTTGTTGGGCGAGCACAGCAGCACGATGCTCGGGCGGTGCTCGCGCACCTGTGCGGCGGCCGATTCGGCGCTGAGCGTGAAGTCCTCGGCGCGCACGCCCGGGATGAACTCCGTGTTCGTGCCGGCTGAGAGCAGCGGGTACATGGAGTAGGACGGCACGAAGGCCAGCACACGACGACCGGGGCCGCCGAAGGCCTGCATGAGCTGCTGGAGGATCTCGTTGGAGCCGTTGGCGGCCCAGATGTTGTCCTGGTCCAGGCTGTGGCCCAGGTATTCGGCCAGCTCGCGGCGCAGCTGCGTGAACTCGCGGTCCGGGTAGCGGTTGAGGGTTCCCACGACCCGCGAGACCTCGGCGACGATGGCGTCCTGGACGTCCTGCGGCACCGGATGCGTGTTCTCGTTGGTGTTCAGGGCGATGGGGACGTCGATCTGCGGCGCCCCGTAGGGGGACTTGCCGCGCAGGTCGTGGCGCAGGGGAAGCGACGCGAGCCGTTCGGCTCGCGTGGCGCCCTCGGTGCTGGGTGTCGCGCTCTGAGAAGTCACCAGGACAGTCTACGAGGCGCGGACGGGGCCTCCAGCATCCGACGGCGGCCGAACCCACCGCCCTCCGGCTCAGGCCGCGGGAACCAGCACCTGCTGGCCCGGGGAGACCTGGGCGGAGTCCAGCTCGTTGAGCTCGACGATCTGCAGGACGACGTCCCGGGTGTCGCGCTGCGGCTCGGCCTGCTGAGCGACCTCCCAAAGGCTCTGACCGGGCTGGACGGTCACGGAGTCGACCCCGGGACCCTCGGCCGGCTCGGTTCCGGCGGTGACGTGGGAGGGTGCGATCAGCACGACCAGCAGTGCGGCCGCGGCCAGCACGCCGAGCATGGTCGGCAGGCCGATCAGCAGCAGCCGCCCGCGGCGGGTCAGGCGCATGGGCGAGGACGCGGATCGCGCCGGTGCGGAGGCCTCCGGCTCCTTCACGGCGGGCAGGGTCCGAGTCTGCGGTGCAGCTGCGCGACCGCCCGGAATGACGCGCAGAGCCGGACGGCGCCCCTCCGACTCCTTGAGCCGCGCAGCGGGGCGTCGGCGCAGGGCGGGCACGGCGGAGGAGAGCTCCTGCGCGAAGGCACGGCCCCCGCTGCGCAGGGCGCTGACGAGGGGGATGCTGCCGGTGGAGGACGAGTGCGACAGGACAGCGGTGCTGATCACGGACATGGGATGCACTCCTTCTTGCCGAGGGACGGACGGTGACAGGCGGTGCGGGTGGTGGCCGCTCCCGTGTTTGAACCTGTGTCGGATTCGAGACCCGATCCCGGTTCTCGAATACGTGTTCGAACTGCTTGCGACCATTTCTAGCACCTGTGTACGACTCATGTCGAGACACGATCGAACAGATGTTTGAAGGTGACGTCCGGCTCACGTAGCCTCAGAGAAAGGACTGTGCAGGTCGGAGGCCCTGGCGGGGCCTCGAGGACGAGTCAACGCAACCGCTCAGACAGCACAAGGCGGCCACGGCGCGGCGCGAGCGCGTCGCCGCGGCCCAGCACGCAGCGCACCCGGCGATCCGGAGGCGCCCATCGACGGAAGACGAGGACGGACATGGCAGCCAGCGGCACCGGTCGCACGCAGCGCGGCTCAGGCGGCACGGCCCGGGCGACGGGCTCCGAGTCCTCCCGGCGCAAGGGCCTGACCCCGCGGCAGCGCACGATCCTGGAGGTCATCCAGCGCGCCGTCGCCGCCCACGGCTATCCCCCGTCCATGCGCGAGATCGGCGACCTGGTGGGCCTGAAGTCCCTGTCGAGCGTGACCCACCAGCTCAATCAGCTCGAGCGGCAGGGCTACCTGCGCCGCGACCCCAAGCGCCCGCGCGCCCTCGAGGTCCTGGTGCCCCTGCATCTGCTTGGCGATCCCGAGGCGGAGGCCGCCTCCGCCGTCGCCGAGGCTCCGGCCGCATCGGAGGCGCCGGAGCTGGACGACGACCTGCCGTCGATCGGCTCCGCGGACGTCTCGTTCGTGCCGCTCGTCGGCAGGATCGCCGCCGGCACCCCGATCACCGCCGAGCAGCAGGTCGAGGACCGCATGGCCCTGCCGCGCCAGCTCACCGGCCACGGCGAGCTGTTCATGCTGCGGGTCTCCGGCGACTCCATGATCGATGCCGCCATCTGCGACGGCGACTGGGTCGTGGTGCGCGCTCAGGCTACCGCCGAGAACGGGGAGATCGTGGCGGCCCTGCTGGACGACGAGGCCACGGTGAAGACCTTCCGCCAGCGCGACGGACACACCTGGCTGCTTCCTCAGAACTCGCAGTACGAGCCGATCCTGGGCGACCACGCCACGGTGATGGGCAAGGTCGTCTCGGTCCTGCGCAGCCTCTGAACACGCAGATCACCGCCATGACGAGCGGCTGAGGACGGATCCGTCCTCAGCCGTTCGTCGCTCATCCCCTGCCTGTCACAGCAGCCCGATCCACTGCCAGTACGTGGCCGAGAACAGCAGGATGCGCAGGTAGCCGGCGATCGTCGGCGGGATGCCGGTGCGCAGGAACAGCTGCGTGGTGAGCGCGCCCGTGCCGTAGGCGAGCATGTTCTGCGGGGCGGAGATCGGCAGCAGGAATCCGAAGCAGATCAGGAACTGCATGATCAGCACGAAGCCCACGCCCTCGCCGGGCAGGTCCGGGATCGACACGGCCAGGGCGATGAACACCGGGATCAGCGCGCTCGACATGGACGTGGCCGAGGCGAATCCCAGGTGGATCAGGATCGTGAACGCGCCGACGATCGCGATGATCGCGAGCACCGGCAGACCCGTGATCCCGAGCCCGTCGAACACGGCCGCCGACTGCCATGCCGCCGCGCCGGTCTCCAGCAGCACGGATCCCAGCGAGATGCCGACCGCGAAGACCACGAGCGTCCCCCAGCTCACGAGCTCCTCCACGGTCTCCCAGGAGTAGACCCCGATGCGCGGCAGCAGCATGACGCCGATGGCGCACAGTGTCACGGTGGTGGCGTCGATGTCGTGCAGCGAGCCCTGGGTGGACCAGAAGGCCAGCAGGATGACGGCCACAGCCGCCAGGCGCTTCTCCGCCCCGGTCATGGGCCCGAGCTCCGTCAGGGACTTCTGGACGATCTCGCGGCCGCCCTCCAGACGGTCGATCTCGGGCTTGATGGTGGCCCGCATCACGAAGTAGAGCACCACGGACATCACCGCAGCCCAGGGAGCGCCGGCGGCGAACCACTGCGGCCAGGAGATCGTGACCCCCCATGGACTCCTGGATGAATCCGACGGCCACGAGGTTCTGAGCTGCGGCGGTCTGCACGCCGATGTTCCAGATCGAGATCGACTGCGCCGCGGTGATGACCATGAGCGCGCCCAGCCGGGACTCGGTCGTGGCCTGCATGCCCGCAGCCAGCGCCAGCGCCACCGCCGAGGAGCCGAAGCCGGCGAGGGCGCAGCCCAGGGCATCGCTGGTCCCCAGCGCCTCCCCCCGAGCCGTCAGGTGCCGGCGACGCTCAGCCGATCAGAGGTCGGCATCAGCACGACGACGGCCAGCACGATGATCGCCAGCCCCAGCCACACCGGGCGCATGCTCAGGTGGGCCTTGCGGGAATGCGGTCCGCGGGACTTCTCGGAGCGCAGCTCGGCGGTGACGCGCTCCTCCGAGCGGGCCTTCTGCCCTGCCTTGGCCCGTCGACGCGCCGCCGTCCGCAGCCGGGACGGATTCCCCCCC
>NZ_SCNB01000028.1:0-27360 GCF_005502825.1 Kocuria sp. 2SI
CGATCGCCATCCTCGTGGCTCGCTCGCGTAGCTCGTCGGGGTACTTTCGTGGTGCGACCATGCCGCCCATCCTTCCGGGTTATCGATGTCTCCATTAAACCCGGGGCGATTCACCGCCAGAGCGTGGTGTTACGTAGCGGGGGCTGACGTTCGTCAGCCTGCCAGACGGCAGCGATAGCATTGGGGGGCATGACGGGTTCGAAGCATGGCGCGGTCGCGGACGAAGAAGGCGTCCACGCTTCGCGTGTGCTCCTCAGCGAACCCCCGGTACCGTGGTGGCAGCGCCATGCACTCCTGATAGACGCCGTCACCGTAGGCGTGGTGTTCGCCTACAACCTCATGGTCATCGGTGCTTTTACGGGTGCAGGCAGGGGCTGGGTCGCGAATGCCGCCCTCGTGGTGATTTCAGTCGTGCTGTGTGGGGCGTACGTGGTGCGGCGACAGTATCCGTTTCGTGCGTTCGCGGTGATGATTGTCGTGGCCTTCGCGCAGCTGCTGCTGAACGTGGGCGTCATGGTCGTGGACCTGTTGTTCGTCTTCATGGTGTTTTTTCTGGCCAGCAGGTTCCGGTGGACCAAGAGCGCACCTGCCGCCGTCGTGGTGATGGTCTGGCTCGCAATAGCTTTGAGCCAGATGTTCGACGATGGCCTCCGGGTGGGGTACGGCGCCATGACACAGTTCTTGGTGGGTGTGGTAGTCCTGTGGCTGGCCGGCACCATCGTTCGGGTGCGTCGCGACTACACCGAGAGCCTGCGGGAGCGCGCACGTGAGCTGGAACAGCAACGGGACACGCAGGCTCAGATCGCGGCGGCGGAGGAGCGGACCCGGATCGCGCGGGAGATCCACGATGTCGTCTCCCATAGTCTCAGCGTGGTGGTGTTCATGACTGACGGTGCTTTGTCGAGGGTCCGCACTGAACCGGCTCGCGCCGAGGAGGCCTTGGTCACGGCCCGTGATACGGGGCGACAGGCGATGACCGAGATGCGGCGCATGGTCGGAGTGCTGCGCACCTCGGAGGCGGCGCTCCTGGGACCGCAGCCCGGCGTTGGCCGGCTTCAGGTCCTTGTCGACGAGTCCCGCGCAGCGGGGCTTCCCGCAGAGCTAAGCGTGTCGGATGAACCCGTGCCGTTGTCCGAGGGCCTCGACCTGTGCGTGTATCGGGTCGTGCAGGAAGGCCTCACGAACGCCCGCAAGCACGGCGGACCGACGCTGTCTCGGGTCGACGTCCACCTCGAATACACAAACGCTGAATTAGCGGTCACCATCGCCGATGACGGGGCCGGACCGAGCATGTGGCTCCCGGATGGAGCGGGGCACGGACTTGTCGGGATGCGCGAGCGCGTCGCCCTGTACGGAGGAGACGTTCGCACGGGCGTGAGGAAAGGCGGCGGATTCGACCTGACGGTGACGCTGCCACTGAGCGGAGGAGCGGAGTGACGATCCGGCTCGTGCTGGCCGATGACCAGGAGATGGTACGGGCGGGGCTCCGGCTCGTGCTGGAATCCCGTCCGGGGATCGAGGTCGTCGGTGAGGCCGATGACGGAGACACTGCGGTCGATCTGGTGCAACAGATCGATGCCGATGTCGTGCTGATGGATGTGCGGATGCCGCGGATGAACGGCGTTGAGGCGACCCGCAGGATCTGCGCGGCGGGCGGGCCGCGGGTGCTGATCCTGACTACGTTCGATCTTGATGAGTACGCTTACGACGCGCTCCAGGCTGGCGCGTCGGGGTTCTTGCTCAAGGAGACCCCGACGGACGGTATTGCAGAGGCGATCGGACATGTCCATCACGGCGATGCCGTCGTGGCTCCGAGCACCACGCGGCGACTGTTGGACCACTTCACCGTCTCGAAGCCGGCGCGCTCCGCGCGGTCCTTCGCGATGAACGCCCGTCTGGACGAGTTGACATCGCGGGAGCACGAGATCCTGCGACTGTTGGCCCAGGGCTTGTCGAACGGTGAGATCGCCGAATCCCTGGTGATCGCGGAGAACACGGTGAAGACCCATGTCTCCCGCATTCTGATGAAGCTTGACCTGCGGGACCGGGTGCAGGCCGTCGTCTTCGCCTACCAGCACGATCTCGTCTGAACCTACGAACCTGGAGGCAGGGGTTCCGCGGGTAGTCCGTGAGGACTACCCGAAAGATCACTCACGCCAGTGACGACCCGGGCGGTGATGCTCGGAACGATGGATGTATGGCCACCATCGTCGCAACCGAGAACCTGTCCAAACGCTATGGCAAGCGCACCGTTGTCGAGGACCTGAACCTCTACATTCCCGAGGGGGAGATCTACGGGTTCCTCGGCCCGAACGGGTCGGGCAAGTCCACGACCATGAAGATGTTGCTCTCCCTCGTCCAGCCTTCCAGTGGCGGCGTCGAGATCATGGGCAAGCCCATGGATCGCAGCACGAGACGGGAGCATCTGGGTCGGATCGGGTCCCTCATCGAGTCGCCTCCCGGGTACGGACATCTCACCGGCCGGGAGAACATGCGCATCATCCAGCGCCTGCTCGGTCTGAACGATCAGCAGATCGAGTTCGCGATCGCGACGGTGCGGATGCAGGGCCAGATGGACAAGAAGGTCCGCAACTACTCCCTCGGGATGAAGCAGCGCCTCGGTATCGCGATGGCTCTGGCCCGAGAGCCGAAGCTGTTGATTCTGGATGAACCGACCAACGGCCTGGACCCGGCTGGTATCGAGGAGATGCGCGAGCTGCTGCGCACGCTTGCCGACGGCGGTGTCACTGTCATGGTGTCCTCCCACCTGCTCGGCGAGATCGACAAATCCGCCACCATGCTCGGCATCCTCAGCCAGGGACGGATGATCTTCCAGGGCACCCGCGACGAACTCTTCTCCGCCGCCACCCCCGACGTCCTCATTCGCTGCGACGACCCCAGCCGCGCCAGTGAATTACTGGCGAACAGCGCGGACTGCCGCGTCGACCAAGGAGAAGTGCGTGTCACCGAACTCAGCGAACGCGCCACCGCCGGGATCATCGCCGCACTCGTCAGCGAACGCATCGCCATCTACGAGGTTCGCCGCGATGAGCAGACCCTGGAGCAGGTGTTCATGGGACTCACCGAAGGAGGCGGACTGTGAACGCCCGCGCCATCGCGAATGAGTTCGCGAAGATGCGTCACCTCCGTGTGGGACTCTTCGTCGCGTTGCTGGCGATCAGCGTCGCGCTGATGTCGATGTACAACGCGTTCGGGTCCGGTGCCTTCGAACGCCTCGATGATCCCAACGACTACGCATGGAAGACACTGTTCGGTGGCCTGGGCATGGGAGCGGCGCTGATCGCGCCGATCCTGGTGGCCGTCATCGCCAGCCGACAGGTCGAGATCGAGCACACCGGCAACGGATGGCTCTCCTCAGCCACGTCCGGCCTCACCCCTGGGCAGATGTGCCGGGCGAAATTCGTCTCGCTCGGCGTGCTCGTGGCCGCAGCCACTGCCGTGTGGGGCGTGGTGATCGTGGGCTTCGGCACCCTGATCGGGATATCGACACCCGCCCCGCTCGGACGCTGGGCCACTTACATCGGCGCGCTCATCATCATCAACCTTGCCGTGCTCGCGTTCCACATCCTGCTGTCGGCGACGGTCGAGAACCAGCTCGTGTGCATCGGCGTCGGCCTGGTCGGAATGTTCCTAGCGATCTTCGGCGAGTTGTTCCCCTCCTGGCTGGCCCATCTTGTCCCTTGGGGCTACTACCCGCTGACGGTGCAGTCCGATTACGTCGGCGAAACACCCGTGTATTTCGACCTGCCCTACCTCAGCGTCATCGGGCTAGCGGTCGTGGGCGGGGCTCTCTTCCTGTTCGTTACCGGACGCTTCGACCGCCAGGAGGCATGACTATGGGTTCGATTATGTCGGAGTTTCTCAAACTCAAGCGGTCCATGAGTTGGAGTGTCGTCGTGCTCCTGCCGATCATCATGGTCGTCGCCGGCTCCGGCAGCACTATCGCCGTCGAAGGTGAGTTCGCCGACGGCTGGCACACGCTGTGGGTCCGGTCGATCGGGTTCTACGGCATGGCGATCCTGCCCGTCGGCATTGCGATCCTCGCCTCGCTCGTGTGGCGCGTGGAGCACAAGAACAGCAACTGGAACGCGCTGATGAGCCGCCCCGTGCCCACTTGGCAGATCGTGGTCGGCAAGATCGCAGCGATCTCGATCCTCGCCGCCGTGATGCAGATCGTGCTCGTGGCCGCCGTGATCGGGCTCGGCAAGTTCGTCTTCGGCCTTCCCGGGATGCTTCCGACGGACTACCTCATCACCAGCCTGCTGATAATCGCCGCTCAAGTCCCAGTCGTTGCCTTCCAATCGGCATTGTCTACCTTCGCGCGAAGCTTCGCGGCGCCGGTCGCCATCGCGCTCGTGCTCACCGGGGCCAGCACGATGGCGCTGCTCTTGAAGATTCCTGGTGTCGCCGTGACTCCCTACGCACTGCTCACTCGGACCACACAGACCGGAAGCGCAACGATGCTCACGGGGCAAGGTACGAGCTTCGACGTCTCAGCCCTGACCCCCGACGTCGTCGGCCTCACCATCGGGTTGTCGGCAGTGCTGGCCGTGGTCGTCATCGCCGGCACCTCGATCATCCTCAACCACACCGACACACGCACCTAGCGAGAGCATGGGACACAGCGCCGTGACGGAAGTTGACGATGCTCCCCGCCAGCAGGCTGCGGCAGGTGACCCGACGGCAAGGCGTTAGCGGGACACGGCAGTGGACGTTCGACGGGTTCCGGTCGCGTCTGGGGCGTCGGCTGGCGACGTGCCCGAACAAGGCTTCTCGCCGGTGGTGACGCGGACGGAGAGTGTGCATCGGCGGCGTGATCCGATCGCCTATGACTGCGTGAAGCTGATCTTCGTGCGGGCGGGGGCGGCCTGGTTGTTCAGCGAGTTCGGGGAACGCCCGGTCGGGGTTGGTGATGCGGTGCTGCCGGCCGCGAACACCCTGTGCGGGGCCCAACCGGAAGAGTGGGTCACGACCACGACCCTGTACCTGGATCGGGACTATGTGGTCGACCAGGTGTTCTGGCAGCACGCCGCCATCCTGAGCGACCGGCTGGAGGCCAAAGATTTCCTCGCCGCCCGCAACGCCGAACCCGCCCAGATACTGCGGCTGGGTGAGCACCGCGCCGGCCGCCTGATGCCGTGGCTGGATGAACTCGGCCAACTCAGCCTGGACGGCCCGGCGCCGGAGCGGTTCTACCGGATGCAGTCCCTGCTGTTCGGCGTGCTGGACGTGGTCTCCCCGTTCGTGCAGACCACGACGGTGCGTCAGTCCCCGACCCAG
The DNA here is from genome assembly GCF_005502825.1 of Kocuria sp. 2SI. NCBI lineage: Bacteria > Bacillati > Actinomycetota > Actinomycetes > Micrococcales > Micrococcaceae > Kocuria > Kocuria sp. 2SI. The sequence continues at coordinate 5,302 of NZ_SCNB01000028.1, forward strand.
CACAAGGCCACCTGGCCCGCCGCGCCCGCCTTCCAAAGGTTGGCGCCGCTGCGGGCTGAGGCCCGTGCCGCGGCCGGCCTGCTGCGGGACCGGCCGGCTCGACGGTGGACCTTGCCCGAACTGGCCGCGGCGGTCTACCTCTCTCCGTCTCAGCTCGGACGGGTCTTCGTGGAGGCCTACGGCAAGACTCCGATGACGTACCTGACGACCGTGCGAGCCGAGAGCCTGGCGCGTCTGTTGCGCGAGACCGACCTGCCGATCGAGCAGGCCATGGGCGAGGTCGGCTGGTACAGCCGCGGCCACGCCGCCCGGCTCTTCCGCCAGGCCGTCGGCATCACTCCCGCCCACTACCGCCAACACAGCCGGCACAGCCGCCGAATCCCTGCGTAATCGGAGCCGTTGGTGCCGATGCATACCTGATCTGCATGACAGTCTCCATGCGGGTAATGAGCGCGGGCAACGGGTAAAAGTACCTGCTGCGCTCGGTCGCCGCCAGTGACGGTGACCGGTCACTGTCCACGCCGCTGACCCGCTATTACGCCGAGCAAGGTACCACGCTCTCCACGTGAGCTCCCGTTCCCGCGACCTCGTGACAGCACTGTTCAACCCGCTTGCAGAGGTCGTCTACGCAGCAACGGAAGTCTCGCCGTCAGTACTGGGCGAATGTGCCCTGCCTGGGCTGTTCCATCAAGACGCCGTGATGCTCGCCTCCAAGTGAGCTTCGACCTGTTCGAGCGATGAGAACTCAGCGTTGATTCCTTTCCACCACCGGCTCTCAGTCGCTGCGTAGGACCCATACGGTCCATCTGCACGCTCTGTTCTCGTCACAATCAAGCCGTGGCGTGCTCTGGAGAGCATTACCAAGAGCACCCGCTGTTCCTCAGAGAGTGCGTCGCCGTGGTTGTTCCGTTTGAGTGGCAGGTGTCCTTCTTCGAGGCCGATCGCGAACACCCAGTCGAACTGTTGGCCTTTTCCTGTGTGAGCATTCAGCAGGTGGACGCCCGGACCAGTCGTCTGCTTGGGGTCCGAGACTCTGATGGATCGCACGGCGGCTCGTGCCGTGGGGGCGTCGCTTTGCTCTAGGGTGTCGAAGGCGCTGTCGACGAGTTCACGGGCGTCGACGTCGGCTGGGTCGACGGCGTCGAGTACCGCGAGCCTGGCATCGGCGATCGTGGCAGCGCGCGGGAGCGTGGCGACCGTTGATTGTATGAGCGTGACGATCCCGGGATCCTCGATCGCGAGATCCCAGCGCCGCACGGGGAACGATGTCTCACTCGCGAAAGCGACGTCGATATCTGATCTGCGCCAATAGACACGGGTGATGATGCCGATGGACGCACTGGGATCACGCCGGGCAATGGCTCCCGCCAGACGCTTCAACAGTTCCGCTTCCGCACCGCGGTCCTGAGAAACGAGCGCTGCAGAGCATCCTCCGCCAGGCCATAGCTCCGGCTGAGCAGAGACCAGACCAGAGCCAGGGTCAACCTCCTCGCTCACGGAGTTCACCGCCGCGAGGACCTTGGGCGACGAACGGTAGGACTCGTGTAGTCGGACGGGCGTACCGCAGGACTTCCGCACCTCCGCTTCTACCTCCGCAGGCGCCGCCCCTGCCCAGGAGTAGATGCCCTGGAGAGGGTCGCCGGCGAACGTACGCCTTGATGTACAACCCAACAGGGCGAGATCGAGTTGCTGCATCGAGAGGTCTTGGAATTCGTCGACAAGCACCGCCCCGAAGTGCGCTTGGTAGAGCCTCGCGACCGCGGGGATTCGGAGCAGGCGTTGCGCGTGCCGAAGAAGGTCGTCGTAGTGGAGCTGATTTCCGTCCTGACGCGCCTGTTCAACGCGTTTCGCAAGTGTGCCAACGGGTCCAGAAGCTCGTTGCTGGAGGGCTGTAAGCACTTCAGCGTCGGAGAGCGGGTGTCGCTTGATCTCGCTCAAGAGACGTTCCCCGTCGTACATTCCGGAGCCGCCACCAGCGGCCTCCATCGCCTTCCGCATGGTGCTGGTCTTCGGCAGCTCGAGGTTCTCCACGTCGAGTCCAATGGTCCTGCCATGGGCGAGAACGATCTGCGTCGCAAACCCTTGGAGGTTGCGGACGACGATCTGGCGTCGCGCCCGTCCGCGACCGAGTACAGAACGCAGTCGCTCTTCGAGGTTCGAGCGGGCTCGTTTGGTGAAGGTCAAGGCGAGAACGCGTTGGTTCTGCTCCAGTGAGTCGATCTGGTGGGCTGCCCGGTGTGCCAGGACCTCGGTCTTGCCGCACCCCGGAGGCGCGATGATCAGTAGATGGTCTTCATCGGAGGTTGCGGCGTCCAGTTGCTCCTGGCTCAGAGAGAACCCGCTCACTGCTGGCTCAGATCATCCAGTAAGCGCAGAAGGCGCGTCACGCTACCAATTTTGCCGGCCCTCTCCGGTGTGAGCGCTTCAGTAATGCAGGATGCGGCGTCGACCTTGCCTTTGTCGCGACAGAACTGTGCTACAGCCTCCGGCGTGATCTCGTCGAGCGTCGCGACTTCCGCTGCCTGGAGTATGCCTTGCTCACGGCAGAACCCACCGTCGACGAGTGCCTTCGCAGCTATAGGCCCGCTGAGAGCGCGCGTGTACTCGTCCTCGAGATCGACATCGGAGATGAACACCTTCTTATCAACGACGGTATGCCGCTTGCCTTTGAAAGCGTTGACCCAGGATCCGCTCTCGTTCTCGTCCACCAGCCCGAGGAGCGTGGGTCCGAAGCCGTCGGGGCCTAAGAGCGGGAAGACATTCCTGAACTTATCGGCTCCGTCCAGCTCGACAACGACAGCACCGAGACGGTCAAGATCGATCCCGAGATTCTCCGCTACGGCCTTCACAATCACCCGGTCGGCGTCACCCTCGACCAGGATGACAAAACGCGCGGTCAGGGCCTCCAGAAGCCGTGGAGACCACCAGTGTGCTCGCACTTTCTCGATCTTCGATAGCTTCGCCTCGCCGACCTGGTGGCACCTCCCGTGGCGGTCCACCGCGACCACTTCTGATGGCTCGAAGCGGTGGAGTATGTATGGCGAATGAGTGACGATGATCTTCTGGTTCCCATCGCCGCTCAACAGATCCGCCGCTGTCCGCTGACTTGTCGGATGCAGGTGAATTTCCGGCTCGTCGATCGCGAGCACGTTCGCTGTGCCTTCGGCAAGGTCGAAGAGCGTCATGGACATGAGCTGGCGAACGCCGTCGGACTGCTCTGTCAACGAGACCTGGTCGTCACCTCGGTTGAGGAAGATCGTCACGTCTTGGAGGACGTCGCTAGATGGATCGGTCACGCTCCTGACCGAGAAGTCATCCTGGGAGACGGTGCGCGGCATGGAGCGGCTGAGGTGGGTAGCCACACGGTCCAGCAGCTCACTAACTGATTCGTTGCCGGCAAGTTTTTCAGTGAATTGGTCGAGGAGCGCCTTTAACCCTTCCTCGTTCGAACCGAGATCGGCCGCGGCGAGGAGCGTACGCACCGGGCTGTGTGCGCCATCCATTATCGACGCGCCGCGCGTCGCCCGGAGGTAGCGCCACCCAAACTCTTCAAGCTGTTCACGGTTAGGGGTCCGTTCGTGCCCGCTTTCGGGGAACCAACGACGGATCGTGACGGTTTCCTCGTCCTCGGGGTCCGCCTCCACCCGCATCTGAACCCAAAGGTACTCGGTGACGTGGTCGTCGCCGATGCTGATCTCAGACGGGAAGGGTCGACGGTTCTCCTCAGTGAGATCAGTCCACAAGGCATTGACGACGAGCGGTTGCTCACGGTCACGCAGGTCGCTGGGCTTGAGAGCCTGGTAGAGCCCGGAAGTGCTGGTTCCCAAGAGCAGGTTCAGCATGCGCAGGATCGATGACTTGCCTACGTCGTTCGCTCCAACGATGACTGCGTGACGGCGCAGAGCGAGGTTGAGATCCTGGATCCTGCTGTGATTGTTGATCTCGACTTTGGACAGTCTCATACCTCGCCCCCTCGTGCCTCGGAGCCGCGGACCTGCTCCCAACGTTATTCTGTTCTGGTGATCGTACTGAACGATCGGCGGCACCCGACAATCATGTCTCTATTCGATACCGAGGCCGGGACTGATGCAGGGTTAGGTGACATCTAATCTGGCTTGTTCATAGGCAAGCCTGGAAGGATAGACACCATGCCACAGCCCTACCCGAAAGAATTCCGCGACGACGTCATCCGCGTCGTCCAGACCAGGGATTCCAAGACGACGATCGGACAGATCGCCAAGGACTTCGGAGTCCACGAAGGCACCATCAACAAATGGCTCCGCCAAGCAGAAATCGATGCCGGCAACAAACCCGGCAACACCAGCGACGAGTCCGCCGAACTACGAGAGATGCGTCGGCGCAATCGTCTGCTTGAGCAGGAGAACGAGGTCCTGCGCCGCGCGGCCGCGTATCTGTCACAGGCGAATCTGCCGTCAAAAGGCTCTACCCGCTCGTGAGAGAGCTCGCCGCCGACGGGATCCCCGTGGCGGTGTCGTGCCGGGTCTTGAAGCTCTCCCGCCAGCCCTACTACCGGTGGCTGGCAGCACCCATCCCTGAAGCAGTCGTCATTGAGGCATATCGGGCCGATGCGCTCTTCGATGCCCACCGCGATGATCCCGAGTTCGGGTACCGATACCTCGCCGACGAAGCCGAAGCGGCCGGCCAACCCATGGCGGCACGCACTGCGTGGCGGTTGTGTTCGGCCAATGACTGGTTTTCCGCCTTCGGTAAGGGCCGGGCGAAGAACGGGAAGAAACCCGGCCCACCCGTTCACGACGATCTGTGCGCGGTTGTCGATGCCGACTGCCGGACCAGGCACGAGTTTCGAGCTGATGGCCCGAACCAGCTGTGGTTGACCGACATTTCGGAGCACCATACGAATGAGGGCAAGCTGTACCTCTGTGCGGTCAAGGACGCCTACTCGTCGAGGATCGTTGGCTATTCGATCAGCTCGAGGATGAAGGCCCGGTTGGCTGTCGATGCCCTCGAGATGGCTGTGACCAGGCGGGGTGACGTGGCCGGATGCGTGACCCACAGCGACCGCGGCAGCCAATTCAGATCGAAGAAATTCACTCGGGCTTTGGCCTGTCACGGCATCATCGGGTCGATGGGACGAGTAGGCGCAGCGGGCGATAACGCGGCCATGGAATCGTTCTTCGCCCTGTTGCAGAAGAACGTTCTCGACCGTCGCCGGTGGACCACTCGCGACCAGTTGAGAATCGCGATCGTGACCTGGATCGAGCGGACATATCACCGACGTCGCCGACAAGCCCGGTTGGGTCGATTGACACCAGTAGAGTACGAAGCAATCATAGAGCCAGCTGCTCTCGCAGCTTGACACTCAAACTGTCACCTTTCTTTGCATCAGTCCCGGACCCCTACAGCCTGGGGTGTACTCGAGGACCTCGTCACCCGCGCAGCCGACCTCGCTGGGGCGACACCGGCTGATCCAATGGCCTGGTATCAGGACTCCTACGGCGCAGCCCCGACTTACGAAGGGGTCCTGGAACATATCGCTCCCACGCAGATCGAACGGCAGCGCCTGCTCCGTGGCTATTTCGAACAAGACGCCGAGGATGTTGACGCGGGACGCAAGCTGCCCACCCCTGCACACCGTGCAATCGCTCGGCTTGTGCGCTCGGAAGCGGTGAAGGTGATCGTGACCTTGAATTTCGACCACCTCATCGAGCAAGCCATCCGTGCCGAGGGCATCGAACTGACCGTCGTTGCCACCCCTGCCGACATTGATGGAATGGCACCCCTGCATACGCTCGACTGCTGTGTCATCCACCTCCACGGCGATTACCTCAACCCGACCAGCATGCTCAACACCTTCACCGAGCTCGAGGCCTACCATCCGAGCACGCAACGCCTCTTGCAACGGATCCTGGAGGACTACGGCCTGATTATCGCCGGATGGTCAGCAACATACGATCCCGCCCTTCGCGAGGCAATTGCGGAACACTATCCGAACCGGTTCACCCTGACCTGGTTCGAACCGGCCAACCCGTCCCAGAAAGCCACCAGACTACGCATCCTCAAGAAGGGAGTCCACGTAGCCCAGGATGCCGATACCGGATTCGGAGGCCTCGCCGACGGTGTCACCGCACTAGCAACTCGCCGCGCCCGCCATCCGCTAACGATTCCCGTCGCCGTCGAGACTGCCAAGCGAGAACTCTCCGGCCGTACCGTAGCGATTGGACTCCACGACACGCTCCACCGCGAGCTCGACACCCTGCACCGGCTCCCAGAGTTCCATCTCACCAACTACAACGAGCGCGGCGTCTATGAGAGCAAGCTCGCACGAGTCGAGGAAGCAACGCGGCTGCCCGCAGCTCTCGTCGCGCCTCTGGCCTACTGGGGTGACGCCACCACCGACCGATGGTGGCTCGACGAGATGCCCCGTTTCGCGACCCGGGCTGATGGCGACGGGAGCGTGGCGCTGCTGTCACTCCGAGTCGTCTCTGGAACCATCCTCTTCTACACGGCCGGTGTCGCAGCGGTCGCAGCGCAACGATTTGACCTCCTCACGCGACTATTCGCATTGAAGCGCCCCGATCGACACAGAGGTGGATATGAAACCCTCTCTGCTGGCCTCGACGCAGAAAGGACATATGAGGACGCGACGAACACGCGCACGCGGATCTTCGACATCGTCGCTCCTCTTATGGCCAGTTCACTGTCCCTCGGAGAAGAACCGCTGGAAGAAGCATGGCAGCAGTTCGAGATTCTACGCCTTACCGCAACTATCCTTACAGATCCCCGATTCACCGAGCTCGCCGGCGAGTACAAGAGGTTCGACAGGGCACTTGCTGTCGCCGAAGAGGAAGTGCGGTCGGGGAACTCTGAAGCACAAAGAATCCGCGCGGGAGCTTGGACCGATCGGGATCGTGTACTCGGCGATATCGGTCGGCTGGCGCCCACCGGGTATCCGCACATCCTCACTGCGGACTTTCGTGATGAGCACCGAAGGTACCGGAGTGTGACTGCGAACTATCTCATTCACGACCTCAGGGCTGAAGGCACAGCGCATCCGCTGGTCACCAGTGGGCTCTTTGCTGACGTCGACCAGGCACTCATTGCGATCGAAGCAGTCAGTGCAGTGCTGGGCGGTATCGGTCGCGGTCAAGCATGGGGCAGAGCCCGCAACTCCACCGGTTTCATTCCCTCCCAAATCTGGATTGACAGCGAACAGACTCCACGGGAACGTACGCATCGAGACTGAGCTTGGCCATTGGTGTGGACTCCTGTCTCGACATCGGTGCAAGCAGCCAGACGACCACCGCACCTCCAGAAGTGAGGATCCACTCGCAGAAGCTCTCGCAGCGGCCAGGCTCATGCCGGAGGACACGCGAGACAGTTGAAACACCGGTACCAAACCGGGACCAGAACCATGCGTCCCATGCATCCCATGACGTGAAAGTGACCCCTCTGGACCGCAGAAATCCCAGGTCAGAGGGCCGAGAGCGCCTGTCGTCCACCTGGGGGTTGGGGTGACTGAGGCATGATGACTCAGTCACCTGCCACGGCAGGCAAGGTCCCAGGGGAGGTCGCCTGATCGGATTGCCAGAGGTGCCCCAGGCGACAGGTCGAGCCGCTGACCTCCCCGGGTGAGCCACGGAACTAGAGGGAGAGTGCGCGACGCGCTGCGTGAAGCACGAACAAGTTGCCGCGCCGATGAGGCCGCCAGGCGGTAAACTGGGCATGTGCGATGGCATCGATCTGGCCCTCCAGAGCGGCTTCGATCGTGAGTGGCACGTAGATGGCACGAGCGGCCATCGGAGCTGGAGGAGCCGCAGGATTTCCGCCTCTCATCAGGGAGGACGAGGACTGGGCATTCTGAGAGAGCAAGAACTGCGACTTCTAATCCGCTGACCGTCGTGCCGTCCGGCGAGGCGACCCAGGGACCGGAGCTGCAGGATTCTGCAGTTCCGGGCCCTTTCGCACCTGACGGAAAAGTTTGGTAGAGATCAGCAGCAGCCGTTCGAGGCTCAGACCGTAGAAGCTCCGTCCCAAATACAGTTCCTGGGCGTCTCAGAAGGGGCTAGGGACCAGGACCGTTGTACAGAGCCTCACCGAGGTCGTGGGCAAGGACTTCGCTGATGCAGGGCACCTGTGGCCTCCTACGCCGGCCTTGCACCAGTCGTCAGACGCTCCGGGACCTCGATCCGAGGTGAACCCGCACCCCGAGACGGGAACAAGACACAGAAGCGAGCTCTGATCCACTCGGCCTTCGCTTCAGAGCATAACCCAGCTTCGAGGGCGTACTACGACCGCAAGCGCGGCCAGGGCAAGCGCCACTAAACAAGCCCTGATCACGCTGGTGCCGCGCCGATGCTCTCTACACGATGCTGCCGGATGGCACCCAGTACCAAGACTCGACCCCGCATCAGAATCCGTCCACAGTCGTGATGGCGCCTTGACAAAAACCAAAGAGGCCCCCGAAAGGGGGCACAATACAAAATTGCATGAGATTAGTCACACGCATACGGGCCGGAAATCAAATTCCAACGACTTGTTGGGTGGCATGCAGCAGAGCAATAACCGCAATTCAGCAAAGAATTTAATCCCCACTCGGCCGTCGACTCGCTATACATTCTGAGGTTTATCCGGTAAGCCTTGGGGCGCATGATGGAGTGCGTCAGGAATGTCCAAGTGCCCGCCGTAAACTCGTTATCATAATGAACCAGCCCGGCGCTAATTCATCCGACGCGCCAGATTTGCCATGCGGGCCATTAATCCACTATAGAGCCAGAAATTCTGTTATATTCAGAACGATTAGGCATAGATTCGGAGAATCAGCGTTCACTATAGGCGAATCTGAAGAAGAGTATGAAATGCAACTTCGTCACCTATTAGTGAGTGCTTGACAAGCCGTGGTGACAATCCAAGCCATAGTAAAGTCGCTCCGTCGCGGGAAACAAAGGCCGCAAAAACCCCAAGTCTCTGCTAAAGAATCCCTGGTCGTAATTAGCAATAATCTACATGTATAATCCAATGTATGATCATCCCGAAGCAGGCCCCGAAGCAGGTCCATACGGTCGACGCTCGCGATTGCACCCCAATGCCGGTGATTAGAGACTCCGTCCCTTCCACAAACTTCCAAGAACTCATATGGGGGTTAGCAGCGGATCTGGCTGACCAGCTCCGGGGTCATGGCCTATTTTATGATGATCTTAGAGGGGCACTAACCCCTACCACGGGGCGCGCTGAATTATGCCTATTGTTTGATAGTGGACGCCTTTCCGACATGTACGGTAAAGACGTCGCAGATATCATTTCGCCGGCGATATCCCACGGGTCAAGTCATGCTCTTAAAGTTGGTGACATTGGGTACCAAAACCCCGAGTGGTCAATGGAAACACTGCGTGGTTCACTCGGGGCGGACCGTGTGCGAGACATTAAATACCCGAATCAAGTATATGCGGTTTACTTGAGCAATTTGACATCCGGCATGCAGGAAGGTCTCATTAATCTCGCAGAAGGATGCCCGGGATTCTTGGCAGGCTGCGACATGCGCTTCAACTCAAGCCTGCGTGATCTATTGGCAATCTCTCTCGCTCAGGTTGGCATCATTCACCGTGGCCACCTCTTGGCCGGTAATCCTGATTCGGACCGCATTGCGCCCGATGAGGCGACGGTATTCCTGGATTACGGATTAAAGGTCCTCGGGATACCCGATTTCCTGTACTGCCCGCTATTGAATTATAAGATTCCTACAAGTGTCGCATATGATCCGGATGACACTGAATTCGCCTATCTTACCCTGGATGCAAACGGCGCCAGGGGGGTCAAGTCTACATTGGACAATGTTGCAGTGCTGATCCAGCAGGGAAAGTTCGAAAAATATTTACATGCTCCAAAGCATAAGCTTGAATCGCTCAAGAATGCTGGCCTTGATGGTCTTACACGAACAGAACTAGAGAATGTCGTTCGGGCGGCAGTGGACAATTCCTATCTATTCAACTTCCGCCGAAATGAGCATGGGAATCTACTCTGTAGTACTCGGATCGAAATCCCTCGGGGGGAGCGAGACCCCTACCTCGCAATAGTTGGGCTCGAATATCAGGTAAAAGACCAGACGATGCGCTTGACTACGCTCTTTTGAGGGGGGCGCCGGTGCAACCTGAGCGTCGCACCATCGACTTCGTAGAGGATGCGGTGGCGGCCAAAGCGGATTTCGTTTCGGCCGAGGTGCAGGACGACACGGAGGATGCCTGAACCGGCCGAGGGAGAGGCCCGGAACTGCATCACAGTGCGGCTCCGGGCCTCTCCGCATCACTGCGGCAGAGCGACCTGTCCGCGCATCAGCGGCCGGGCCGTGCGGAACAGCGACGCCGCGGTGACCTTGAGCGCACCGTCCTCCGCGCTCACGTCGGCCGCGGCAGCGACCACACCCGACGGCGTCGCGATGCGCAGCTCCGAGCCCCAGCTCGTGGAACAGCGCTGCACCACGGTGCCCTCGATGTTCGCGGCCGCCGCTGCGCACATGGCCGATGTGCCGGGGATCGCGCGGTGGCTCAGTCCCATGGACGCGGCGCGGATCAGAACGTCGCACTCTTCAGCGGGCACGGCGGTGCCGTCGAGCAGGACTGAGTCGGCCGGGGGGGGCCACCATGGCGATCTTGGGCACGGACTGCGGGGCGTCCTCCGGCACCGCGCACAGGCCCATGGCCACAGCACCCGCCCGACGGGTCCGCTCCACCAGCGCCGCGAGCTCCGCGTCGGCATCGAGCGCCTCCGGCAGCTCGGCGCCCGTGAGACCTAGATCGGTGGCTGCCACGAACACCATGGGCGTGGCGACATCCACGAGCGAGACCTCGATCGAACGCCCTCCGACCTCGAGGGTGTCGACGCTGCACCCGGTGGGCAGTGCGCCGCTGGTGCGCGAACCGCTGGGGTCGAGATAGCGCAGCTCGATGGGTGCTCCGGATCCGGCCACGCCCGGGAGCACGAAGTCACCTGAGGTCACGGCGGCGCCATCGGCGACCTCCAGCCTGACCTCGATCAGCTTCCCGGTGTTGGTGTTGTGCGCGATGACGCTGGCGGGTCCGTCGTCGTCGACCTCGTGGATGCCTGCCAGCAGCGCGAAGGGCACGACGGCCGGCGAGAGATTGCCGCAGTTGCCCGAGTAGTCCACGGCCGCCTCGCGGACGGCCACCTGGCCGAAGGTGTATTCCACATCCGCATCCGGCCGTGACGACGGCGCCACGGAGACGACCTTGGACAGCGACGAGATCCCGCCGCCCATCCCGTCCAGCTGCCGGCCGAACGGATCCGGGGAGCCCAGGGCGCCCGTGAAGACGCGGTCGCGCTGCGGCCCCGCTGGAGGGAGATCCTGCTCGCGGAAGAACAGTCCCTTGCTGGTGCCCCCGCGCATGAACATCGCATCGATCCAGGTGTTCAGAGGGCGGGAGTTCGGGTCTGCGCTCATGCAGGGAGTCTGGCGTCGCTGCTGGGGCGGCGCAAGCACATGCCCTGTTCGGGGTCCCGCCCGATGGTCATCGCCGTCGGCCCGGCGCAGGGCTGTGACTCCAAAGTGTTCAGCCGCCTTCTCGCCGCCTTGCATGTTCCCCACCAGGGGGGGGCGTCCACGCACCACCCCCTGAAGCCGTGATGGCAGACAAGACCTATTCCTCACGGGCGCACCGAGTCCTCCTGTCCGCGATCCTGCTCTGGCTCCCTGCCCTGGCCCAGGTGTCGTAGACGCGGCCGCGGGAGCGCGTGACAGCTCGCTCAAGCAGCTGTGCGAGTGCTCCCAGGTCTGGCGGCTTTCCCCACGCAGCCGTGAGATTCGCTCGCGCTCGGCCCCGGTGCGCGGAACAATCTGCGGCATGAGGATCGAGACGCCCACAGCGCAGCTGCTGCGGGAAGCCGCCGCCATGGCGACCGCGCCCGGGATCGGGATGACATCCGCCCAGATCGAGAACGAGATCGTTGCCGGGCGTCTGCAGCCTCAGTGGTCACAGGTCGCCCTCGACGATGCTGGCAGAGTCATCGGCCGGGCTCTGTGGTGGGGACGAGACCAGCAGGCTCCCATCACGCTGGACGTGTGGGATGTCATCGCCGACCACGCCGAAGCGCCAGCGGTCCTCCGCGCGCTCCTGGAGCGCGGCCATGCCGTCCTGGCAGCTCGAGGCATCCGTGTCCCGCTGCCGCACACCATGCGTGTCCCCGTCGCATGGCGCGACGACGCCGCTGTGGCCCACGACGTCAGTACGAAGATCGTGGAAGCCGCAGGCATCGGCCTCGGTCATCACAACGAGCGGCGGCAGTTCGAGTGGGGTCAGGGAACCTCCGTGAGCCCGCCCAGCCCGCGGCTGCGGTTCGAGCCAGCTGATGACGCCACGTTCATCAGTCTCTTCGCCCGCGCCGCGCACGGCTCCCTCGACGTCTTGACCCGACGCGAGCTGGCCACCACCGATGCGCTGAGCTTGGCGCGAGATGAAGTGGACTACTACCGTTCCTGCCCCGGCGAGCGGGACTGGTGGCGCCTCGCGTACGACCAGCACGGCTCCGTCGTGGGGATCGCCATCCCTTCGGCCACCCCGACGAATCGCAACGTCGGCTACCTGGCGGTCCTGCCAGAGCACCGTGGGCACGGATATGTCGATGATCTCCTCGGGTTCATCACTGCCTTCCATGCCGCCTCCGGAGCGGAGAGGATCACGGCGACCACCGACGCCGTGAACACACCCATGGCAGCAGCGTTCGAGCGGGCCGGCTATCGATGCGTCGAGACGCGAATCGACCTCGAACGCTGATTTCCTCAGCTCATCTCCCACATGCGCTCTCGCTGCCGAGCGCGCATCACGATGACCGGCCATCATCCTCGGCCTGCTGGGCAGCGCGATCCTCTACCTGCCCATGATCAATCTGGTGGACGGCGGCACCATGTGGCAGCTGACGTTCGCGATCTGCGTCCAGGTGGGTCTGCTGGCCGGCTTCCTCTCCCACGCCCCGGCCACGGACGCGGAGATGTTCCCCACGGGCCAGCGCACGAGCGGATTCGGGATCTACTACGCGATCGCCATCGCGGCCTTCGGCGGCACCGCCGGCTACGTGTTCACGTGGATCGGTGACGCGCGCACGTTCGGCTTCTACGCCATCGGCCTGCTGCTGATCGCCGTGGCCACGGTCTTCTTCACGCCGGAGACCAAGGGCAAGGACCTCACGGAAGCCTGAGTCGTCAGCACCAGGGGCCCCGGCCCCCCGGGATCGCGTCTGCTCGTCGCACCCGGGAGGCCGGGGCCTCGTGCTGTCCCCGGCGGGTCGGGTCTCAGCGGAGCCCGAGCTCGGCAACCGCCTCGGCTGTGCGCTCGCGCTGCTCAGGGCTCAGCCCCAGCAGCGGCTGCGGCAGGCAGTCGCCCGGAGCCAGTCCCAGGTGCTCGGCGATCGCCGCGACCACCCGCAGGCTGCCGTGATCGGCGAACAGCTCCCACAGGGGCTCCAGGCGCTCGGAGGCGGTGAGAGCGTCCTGCGGCTGCGGGCCAGCAGCGGCGCGCATGATCTCCAGCGCTGGCTGCGGGCATGTCCCGGCGATCACCGAGTACCACCCGTCGCAGCCGGCCAGCAGGGCGGAGGCCGCGCAGGCGTCGCCGGAGATGCCCAGGGTGACGTGCTCGGGCAGCACCGCTCGGACTGCGGCCACGCGCTCGCCGGCCGTCTCGGGGGCCATCGGGGGGATCTTGAACGAGGCGATCCCGGGCAGCTGCGCGATCTGCGCGTAGAGCTCGAGGCTGAACGTGAAGTGCGTGGTGCCCGGGTTGTCGTAGACCACCACCGGCAGATCGGTGTGCTCGGTGACTGTGCGGTACAGCTCCAGGACCTCGCGGTCGGTGAGCGGCTGATAGGACGTCGGCGCCAGCAGCACACCGACTGCACCGGCCTCCGCAGCGGCGTCCACGTGAGTGAGGACCTGGGAGGTCCGCAGCGCGCTGACGCCCACGATCACCGGCACCGAGCCGGCATGCTCGAGCGCCAGGCGCCCCACGCGTTCGCGCTCGGCGCTGGTCAGGTACGCGGCGCACCCTGTCGAGCCCAGAGCGGTGATCGAGTCCACGCCGGATGCGGCCAGCCGGGAGACGATGCTCGCGAACGCGTACTCATCCACGGCGTCGTCGCACAGCGGGGTGAGCGGGAAGGCGCTGAGGCCGGTGAACGGCGATCCGGCGAGATCAGCGGCGGCACCGCTCATGAGGCGCCCAGCAGACGTCGCTCCGTGGAGACCTCAGCCCCCAGGGCCGTCTGCGCCTCCACCAGGGCGTCGGCAGCGGCGTGGAGCTGGTCGTTGCTGACCGGGTCGAGCCCGTCGAGGATGAACAGCGCCGAGCGGGTCCGATCGCTCAGGGCGGTGCGCCGGCCCTGGCGCCAGTTCCAGCGGCGGCAGGTGACCCCGGCGTCGTCGCCCCACGCGACCTCGCCCTCGTCCGGGTGCTCGATCACCATCTCGCCGCCGGAGGCGGTGTCGAACGACTCGGTGCCGCTGGCCCGGAAGAGCCGGGCCGGACCCTGGTAGTGCTCCATGTCCTCGCCGCCGAACGGGATCTGATGCAGCACGCAGATCGCGTTGTAGACATCGGTCAGCGCGTTGACACGCGGCAGCCCCTTCTCGGCGCGGCGGGTGAGCGCCTCCAGGGAGTTGCGGGTGCGCTGCGGCTTGGCGCCGAAGGCCCGGTAGGCTGCGCGCCAGGCGGCGATGTGGGGCAGCTCGTCCACCGGAGTCTGCGAGAGGAGCTCGGCAGCATGCTTCTCGGCGGCGGTGATCAGCTCCTCGACCGCCTGCCCGCCGTCGCCGGCAGTGACCTCGGGGCTCAGGCCATCGACGACCATGAGCAGCCCCCGGTAGTCGGGGCGCAGCTCGAGGACGGCGGGGTCGACGGAGCAGGCGTCGAGGAATTCGCGGGCGGGCATCTTCGGGGTCATGTCGCTCACGCTAGTCGGACCGAGTGCTTCGCCGGCCTGTCCGTGACGGGGTCGGGCCCCGCGAGTCCGGGAAGATCTCGCACGCACCACTACGCTGGTCTCGTCCGCCGGGATCCTCCCGGCATCTCGAATCGGGGTCGGGGTGAGTTCCACGCATCGTCATGGCCTTCTGGGCGCCGCAGCGGTGGTGGTCGTCGTCGCCTCGCTGATCGCAGGAGTTCCCCAGGGCCCCATGTCCAAGCAGGTCCAGCACTACGAGTCCACCGACGAGCCGATCCCCAACCCGGGGCGCGGGCTGTCGCACTACACCCAGACTCGCTACGCCGAGGACGGCTCCGGGCACACGCCACTGGACGTCTGGCAGCTGCGCCGCTGGAAGGACGAGGACCAGACCACGGTCGTCTATCGGATCGTGCTGCTCGACGGATACCGCGAGTCGGACGCGCTGCCGCAGAAGGTCCTGGACGACCTGGCCGCGGACCTCGACCTGCTCAACGACGAAGGCATGAAGGCGATCCTGCGCTTCGCCTACACGGAGGACGGAACGGACGACGCCACCCCGGATCGCACCGTCGCCCACATCCAGCAGCTGGCGCCGGTGCTCAATGATCACCGGGGCGTGATCCACTCGCTGCAGGCCGGCTTCGTGGGGCAGTGGGGCGAGTGGTACTACTCGGACAACTTCGCCAGCAGCGCCGACGAGCCGTGGAACCTCACTGACGACGACTGGGCGAACCGCCAGCGCGTCATGGATGCGCTGCAGGAGAGCATCGACCCGCGGATCGTGCTGCAGGTCCGCTACCCGGAGATCCATCGTCGGCTCGTGCACGAGGACCGCAAGGACCGGGTGGGCATTCACAACGACTGCTTCCTGGCCTCGGACACGGACATGGGCACCCTGGTCAACGACGACGACCGCGCCTACCTGGAGCAGGTCGCGAAGAACGTGCCCACGACGGGGGAGACCTGCGCGGTGAACCCCGGGCGCTCGGATGACGCCGAGACCGCGGTCTCCGAGCTGCAGCGCTACAGCTGGGCCGTGCTCAACGCCGACTTCAACCAGGAGGTCCTGCAGTCCTGGGGCGAGGACGACCTGGCCGAGATCCAGAAGCGACTGGGCTACCGCTATGCCCTGGCCAGCGCCTCCGCGCCGCGCGAGCTGGCGCCGGGGGAGGACGGCCAGCTCTGGCTGCAGCTGCGCAACGACGGCTACGCGGCCACCGGGCGGCATGCGGAGATCGTCCTGACCTTCTCCGACGACTCCGGCCGGATCGTGCACACCGCGCGGACCGATGTCAGGCTCGATGACATCGGCCCGGGCCAGGAGGGCTTCGTCTCAGCCTCGTTCCAGGCCCCGGAGCAGCCCGGCGAGTACTCGCTGGGCGTGATGGTGCCCGATCCGGACAGCGACTCCACCACCGCAGATCTGAGACAGCCGGCCTACAGCGTGCGCCTGGCCAATGACGGCATCTGGGATTCCGAGACCGGCGTCAACGACCTGGGGATGCAGCTCACGGTCGAGTGAGGCTCTCGGTGCTGCGCACCGCGCCGAGGGCCGCCGCACGACCGGCTCGCGTGGCCCCGATGGTCGACGCCGAGGCGCCGTAGCCCACCAGGAACAGCCCGGGCTCCCCGGACACCGAGACGCCGTCCTCCTCCATCTGCACGCCGCCCCCGGGCTGACGCAGCCGCAGCGGCGCCAGGTGATCCAGGACGGCGCGGAAGCCTGTCGCCCACAGCACCGCATCCACCGGGGTCTCCCACGCGCTCGAACCATCCGCTTCGGACGGGTGACCGGGCAGGGCGGCTGCGGTCCGCATGGTCCGCTGGAGGATCTCGTCTCCGACCTCGCCCTGGGAGGGCACCCCGAGACCGTCGGGCCCGGGCCCATCGAGCACCGCCCCCGTCTCCGTGAGCCGCAGCAGCCGGCCCCGGGAGATCAGCGTGCCGTCGTCGATGCCCTGCTGGTACTGCTCGGTCAGCGGCAGGCCCGTGGCGGCCACGACCGACAGCGGCGGCAGACCAGTCGTGGTGCGAGCGGAGACCGAAGCCTCCACGTCCGCGCCCCACGACTTGTCGAAGAACCGATCCGTCCAGTCCGGCTTCCGACGGGTGCTCCACACCGTGTGCGCACCGGCGTCCTGGAGCTGCAGCAGGAACTGCAGTGCCGAGGTGCCTCCGCCCACCACCAGAACACGCTGGCCGGCGAACTCCTCCGCTGCCGTGAAATCGCGGGTGTGCAGCTGGCGCCCGGCGAACTCCCGCATTCCGGGGTAGACGGGCCAATGCGGTCGGTTCCAGGTCCCGGTCGCGCTGATCACCGCGTGCGCTCGCCGCACCGAGCCGTCCGAGGCGGTGACGCGGAACAGGCCGTCGTCGTCGCGCTCCACCGCGGTCGCTGCAGTCGGGCGCACGACGGGCAGTCCGAGCTCGCGCTCGTACGCCGCGTAGTAGCGGGAGACCACGCGGCTGGCCGGCTCGGTCGGATCGGGGTCGCCCAGCGGGAAGCCGGGCAGGTCGTGGATGCCGTGGGCGGCGTCGAAGGTCAGCGAGTCCCAGCGATGCCGCCAGGCGCCGCCGGGTCCGTCGTTGCCGTCGAGCACCACGAACTCCCGCCACGGCTGCAGCCCCTTGCGCAGCAGGTTCGCCGCCGCGCTGAGCCCGGCCTGGCCAGCGCCGATCACGAGGACGCGCAGGGGAGCGCCTTCGGCCTGTCCCGAAGTAGATGATACGTCCACAATCACGAAAGCGCACAGAAGGGGTGAGCTATTCCCCCGAGGCGCGCGCGGGGATCACAGGGCGGAGATGCGCACCTGCGCAGACGCGGCGGCAGGGCTGCTGCCTGCGGGCGAGGACGTGCCGTCGGCCCAGGCCAGGAAGTCGTCGAACGCGATGATCGGCTTGCCGTACTGCGCGGCCTTCTTCGCCTTGCCGGACTGGGTGCCGAGCTCGGCGACCACCAGGGCGTCGCAGCGGGTCTTGGTGACGTTGGCGACGGGGCCGAGCCCGTGGGAGGCAGCCAGGCTCTCCACGTCGTAGCGAGAGAGCTCGCGCCCGTCGGCGTCGTGGGCGGTGCCCGTGAAGCAGACTCGCGCGCCGGGGGAGAGGACGTCGGACAGGTCGACGTCTGCGCCCTGGTCGCCGTCCAGGATCTGCGTGCCGAGCTGAGCTTCGATCTCCTGCAGGATCCCGCGTGCCGTGGGGCTCAGAGCGGCGCGCCCGGCGGCAGCCCGCAGCGCCTCGGTCAGCGCCGCCGCACGGTCCTCGTCCGACGCATCCAGGCCGGGGGCGTGCACGAGCAGCTCGACGCCCTCGTCACCCCGCGGCATCAGGTAACCGGGGCGGTCGTCGATCGCGGGGAACGGCTCCTCGCCGGTCAGGCCGCGCCGGGCGGCGATGTCCCGGGCAGCCAGTGCTCGCTCAAGCGCAGTCGGGGCGCCCAGCCGCGTGCGGTCCTCCCAGGTCAGGGAGCCGTCGTCGAGCTCGGTGCCCAGCGGCATGCGGGTCACGTGCTGGTTGCGCTTGAGCTCGAAGTCGATGCGGCTCAGCGCCTGATCCACGTGCAGCCCGATGAGGGTCCGCTCGCTGAGCAGCGGAGCCAGCGCCGCCCAGGCCTGCTCGAGCAGGGGTGCCAGCTCCACGTCGGCGGCGGTGATGCCGTGATCGGTGCGCGCGGAGCCCAGGTCGCGGGTGGGGTTCACGAGCGTAGAGGCCTGCTGGCCGTCGTCGGTGACCACCGCCAGCTCGACCGGGCGCGGCTTCCAGCGCGATCCCTCATCGCCCACCCAGCACACGCCGAGGTAGACGCTGCCGCGGGTCTGCAGCGCCGGTGCCTGGGAACGCAGGAAGCGGCGCACCCTCTGATCCACGCGCAGGTCCTTGGGCAGCACGTCGCGGGTGAGGACCATGCCGTCGAGGCAGCGGCAGCGGCTCAGCGCCACGTAGAGCTGCCCGTCGGCGAAGGTGCCTCCGGTCAGGTCCACCACCACGCGGTCCAGGGTCTGGCCCTGGCTCTTGTGGATCGTGATCGCCCAGGCCAGGCGGAACGGCAGCTGGGAGAAGGTGCCTACGACCTCGTGCGTGAGCTGCCCGCCCGCCACCGACGGCCGGGTCACCTCCCACAGGTGCCGCTCCACGGTGGCACGCGAGCCGTCGGGCAGCTCGACGACGACGTAGGGCTCGCCGTCGTCGTCGAACAGGGTCTCGGTGATCTTGGCCAGGGTGCCGTTGACCCAGCGGTCGGCCGGATCATTGGTCAGCAGCATGATCTGGGCGCCTGCCTTGTACTCGAGCACGTCCTCGGCCGGACGCTCCATGCCGTCGAGATCGCCGGTGATCCGTGCGGTGGAGAAGGCGGAGTGGGCCGGGAGCCGTTCGAGCATCCGTCGGTTGCGCGCCCCGGCGATGCGGTTGGTCGTGGCCAGGGTCAGCCAGAACTCGTCCAGCGGCGGCTCGAACTCGGGGTCGGTGTGCCGGTTGAGCTCGGTGCGGGCCTCCTCGAGCAGGCCGCCGTCGCGCACGGCGTTGAGGATCTCGACCATGCGGGTGTCGTTGAGCTGGCGGAAGACCGTGGTCAGCTCCACGACCGCGAACGACGACGCCGCGTACTGATGTCCCGAGAAGAAGAAGGGAGACTCGTAGTAGGTCTGGAAGTGCTCGCGCTCGTGCTCGGTCACCACCGGGGGCAGCTGATGCAGATCGCCGACCAGCACGAGCTGAACGCCGCCGTACGGGGTGCCCGGCTTGGGTCCGAACTGCTCGAGCGCCAGCACCAGGCAGTCGAAGAGATCGGCGCGGACCATGGAGATCTCGTCGATCACCAGGGTGTCCAGGGCCTTCAGCGTCTTCATGAACCGACCCGGCCGGTAGTCCCCGGAGCGCACCTGCTCGGGGGTGATGCCCGCAGGGAAGGAGAACAGTCGGTGCAGGGTGTACCCGCCCACGTTCAGCGCGGCGATCCCCGTGGGTGCGGCCACCACCACGGAGCGGGAGGTGCTCTCCAGGAACGTGCGGATCAGCGTGGACTTGCCCGTGCCGGCGCGGCCGGTGAGGAAGACGGGGACGCCGGCATGCAGCTTCTCCAGGGCGTCGGAGAACTCGGCGGTGAGGGTGAGGGCGGTCATGGCAACCATGCTCTCAGCTGCAACATGCCGCGGCGGTCATCAGGCCTTCCGCCGACCAGGATGTTCTGGGATGCGTTGGCGCAAGGTGGATTTCGCGTTCACCCACGCTTCCGCATCTGCCGAGACCCACTTCGCCAGGTCAAGGGCGAACGTCAGATCACGCTGCAGATTTCTGCGGTGTATCGGCTCATGGTGAGCTGCGCGATTACGGACGAACGTGAGGCTCTTCATCCGCCCGGCGACCTCTCTCTGCCGTTGCCAGAGATCCTTGGGGCCGTTCTCGAAGGCCCTGTGTGTCGCTGGAACCCAGAGCGAGGTCAAGTATCTGGACTCGACGAGGAAGCGCCAGAAGCCGAGACTGAGCTCGGCAATCACTTTGCCGTGGATCTCGGCGTCTTTGCCGTGGCGGGTTGCCCGCTGGCGGGCCTTGGAAACGTCCAAACTGGCGCGATTATCGAGAGGAGCCAGGTCGAACCAGCTGATTCCTGGGCACTTCTTCTGCGCCCATTCCGCAAGTGCGGCGTCAATGGCATTCCTGATGATCACTTCGACCATCGAGGTGAGCTCCAGCACCGATGCAGAAGCAGACATGTTCCACTCGTACAGCTCGAACGCTCGCTGATTGCTGCCGTCAGTGTCTGCGAAATAGGAGGAGAGCCGCTCGTTGGTCAGGAGTCGGCGCAGCTCGCGGTAGTCCCACTCACGGGACGGTGGCGCGGGTGGATGAGGCGTTGACATCGCTCTCTCCTGCGGTATGGTTTTCCGCGAAGACCCCGGAACGATCACTGGCCGTTGGCCACATCGCCGGGGTTACTTTTATGCGCGACACCGCGACTAGGCTCACGGCCTGCTGGCGCTGCGCGTGAAGGAGTCACCGTGAGCCTAGTCGCGGTGTCGGTGCAATGCGGGCAACACGCCGAGCCCGCGCCGACGCGAGACGACACTCTGGCCGATGATGTCGCATCCTGCCTGCCGTGGAGTGACGTGCTCTACTGCCCGATGCAGGCCAGTATCGTCCTGACAGTGGCGTCTGACAGGCTCGACGCCCTCACTGATACGACACGAACCACGGCTTGGGGTCGTTGTCGAAGGTCTCCTCCGGGGTCCAGGTGGGGGTGTCCTCGTCGTAGAAGTTCTTCCAGGCCATGCGCATGCCCTCCGGGAGGTCCTTCTTCAGCGCCTCCCACGTGCCCAGCTTCAGATCACGGGTGCCGTGGCCGTCGGCGTGGACGACCATGGCGACCTCCGGCACGGAGGCGTCGATGGCCTCGCGGTCCGGGAGCATGTCCACGGAGAACTGGTGCAGGATCAGCACCTTCTGCGGAAGCTCGTCCTCCTGCACGATGCCGGCGAGCCACTGGGCGACCTCGTTGACCTCGGAGGCCTCCACCGAACCGACCTGCACCATGTGCTGCCCACCGGGCTGCAGCCGCCACTCGGGATCCAGGGCCAGGCCCACATGGGGCTCGCGCAGCAGGTCCTCGTAACGCTTGGCCTGGGTCAGGAAGTCTGTGGAGCCGGGCTGAAGATCCAGCACGCAGTAGACGCCTGCCTCCCCGGCGGCATCGATCCACGGTCGCAGGGACTGCGGGTCGAGCTCGTTGGAGTAGTCGCCGTCGGGCCCTGCCTCGGAGGAGGCGACGGTCGCGATGATCTCGAAGGCCGGGATAACCGGTTCCTCGGAGAATGGCTCGTACTCCTTGACCAGCTGCTGCACGCGGGTGATGGACGCGTCGACGTCCTGCTCGCCCAGGCAGCCCAGCCCTGGGATGCCCGGGGAGCCGTAGAGGGCGATCATGCGACGGCCGGGGAAGACCTCGGTGCCGCCGCCGGGCAGCTCGACCGGCTCGGGGGTCGACGACGGGCTCGAGCTGTCCGTCGAGTCGGAGCCGCCCTGGGCCTCGTCGTCCTGGGAGCCGCAGGCGGCCAGACCCAGCGCGGCGGCTGCGGCGCCGGTCAGGAAGAGGGAGCGGGGGAGGCGGGGATCGGTCATGGGGGCGGACTCCAGGAT
>NZ_SCNB01000029.1:0-25940 GCF_005502825.1 Kocuria sp. 2SI
GGGCCTGGCGGTCAGCCCGGCCGGAATCGAGCATGAAGAAAAAGCCCCTTCGATCAGCGCTGGTGCTGATCGAAGGGGCTTCCCGTCGGCGGAGCGGTCGTGATGCTCGTGCTGTCGGCGATCTGCGCGTTCATGCTGCAGAGCTCGGCGCGTGTGGAGGACGACACCTTCGGGCACCTCGTGGAGCTGACGTCGCCGTTCGACATCCTGGTGATCTTCGTGCTGATGTCCTTCGTCTGGCTGCTGATCGGACGGTTCTGGTGGTCGGTCGGCATCGTCACCGCGGCCCTGGCGATCCTGGCGGTGGCCAGCAAGCAGAAGCTGATGATCCGGCAGGAGCCCGTGTTCCCCAGCGACATGGAGTTCGTGGGACAAGCGGGCTTCCTGCTGTCGATGGTCACGGGCCAGATGATCGCGGCGGTGGTGATCGGGCTCGTCGTGCTGGTCCTGGTGATCGTCGTGATCGGGAAGCTGATGTCCCGGTGGTTCCCGCGCCCGCGCCTGCGCCGCGCGGAGGGCGGAGTCCACAAGCGCTACTTGGGGCTGCGCATCCTGGGGGTGATCGTGACCGGTGCCCTGCTGATCCACACGGTGAGCTTCAATTCCGAATCCAACGTGTGGCGTGCGCTCTACGACACGAATGGAGAGGACTGGGGCAACTCGAGCCAGCTGTACAACTACCGCGTCCACGGCTTCGTGGGCGGGTTCCTCTACAACATGCCGACCGATCCCATGGATGAGCCCGAGGGCTACGACGAGGCCGCCATGTCCGAGGTCGCCGAGCGCTACGAGGGCCGTGCGGAGCAGATCAACGCCGACCGCGACGGTTCGCTCGAGGACACCAACGTGGTGGTCATCCTCTCCGAGTCGTTCTCCGATCCCACGCGCATGGACGGCGTCGAGCTCGACGAGGACCCGATCCCGCAGACCCGCGAGACCATGGAGGAGACCCTGTCCGGGACCATGTACTCCAACTCCTACGGCGGAGGCACCTCCACCATGGAGTTCGAGTCGATGACCGGTGAGCCCGTGGGGCTGTTCCGCCAGCAGGCGAACTCGCCGTACCAGAACTTCGTCAGCGACCTGGACGGATACCCGTCGGCTGCGGGCGCCTTCGAGGAGATGGGCCACGTCTCCGTGGCGATCCACCCCTACAACCTGCACATGTACAAGCGCCCGGCGGTCTACGAGAACTTCGGCTTCGACCGGGTGATCAACGAGGACAATATCCAGGAGGAAGACCACCTGGGGCGCAGCCCGTACATCAGCGACGCCTCGGCCTTCGACGAGGTGCTCCACCAGATGGACACCACCGACGAGCCCGTGTTCACGAACCTGGTGACCATGCAGAACCACGGTCCGTACTTCGACTTCTACGACGACCCGATCGGGGTCGAGGTCGCCGACGGCTCGGACACCGGTCAGCTGAGCCAGTACGCCCGCGGCCTGCACAACACCGACGACGCGATGGCCGAGTTCCTGCAGCAGCTGCGCGAGGGGGACGAGAAGACGATCGTGGTCTTCTACGGCGATCACCTTCCCGGCGTCTACTCGGATGAGCTGCGCGCGCAGAACGACCCGGAGACCAGCCTGCAGACCCCGTACTACGTGTGGAACAGCGAGACGGATCAGACCTCCGAGGGCACCGTGACCACCCCGGCCATGTTCCTGCCCAAGATCTACGAGGTCGCCGACGCCCCCGTCACGCCCTACCTGGCGCTGCTCGACGACGTGAACGGCTCCATGCCGGTGATCCAGCGCGAGCGCATGCTGGACCCGCAGGGCGAGCAGCTGGATCCCGAGAACCTGGACGAGACGCGAGCGGACCTGCTCCAGGACCTGAAGCTCGTGCAGTACGACTTCTCGATCGGCGAGAGGTACGTGGTGGATGAGATGTGGCCGGGGGCCGTCCAGCGGGAGTGAGGGACGGTTCCGCTGGCGGATGATCGGCATCGGGGTGGGGCCTCTTCGGGTCACATTGCCGTCGGATCGGGTGAGGGGCCTGTCTCCCCAGGTCAGAGGCTTTTAGGATCCGTCGGGCTCTGTCCAGCCCATTCCCAGCCACGGGCCGGCGTCCTTGCCCGGACGAGGAAGGGGCCCTCCCCCACGCCCACGAACCGACTTCGCGCACGCCATCCGGCCGAGCCTCGCACCCGTCCGCTGCTCCCGGAGGTGCGCAGACTCGCAGCGCTCGCCGCGGCGGCGCTCTCGTGGGTGCGGTCGACTCCGTCGTGGTGGACCCGATCACCGCCTCCGGGAACCTGCCCGCCGGCTCCTGCAACCTGGCCGACATGCGCGCCGCCAACCCCGGAGTGAAGTTCTACGCATATCTGGACATCGGCGGCATGTCGAACGCCTCGTCGTGGACCAGGGAGCCCTTCCACAGCACCTGCGTCTCGCTGAACCGCGACGGGGCGAGCCACACGGTCAAGCCGAACAACGGCAGGGTCGCCGTGGACTGCAGCGGCAATGCGGTGTACCCGGGCTTCTCCTTCCTGCGCATGGCCAGTCTCTCCAGCGCCTACAACGTTTCGTGCGCGGATCGCGCCGCGGACATCGTGACCACGGACTCCGTGCGCGGCACGACCGGCGCGGCGCCCACGCAGTTCGACGGCGTGCTCCTGGACGACATGGCGATGTCCCCGGCGCAGGGCCAGAACATGCGCGACAGCGGACTACCCGAACCAGCAGGCGCTGGCGCTGCGCCTGGGCCAGTCTCGGGACCTGAACTGGATCTTCCGCGAGTCCACGATCGGCGGCTCGAACGGCGCGCCACTGGGGCCCTGGTACCTGACCAAGCAGAACGGGGCACTGATGAACCGAGTGGCCGCTGCCGGCACCCCGCTGATGTCCCGGGAATCCGGCAGCCACGTGCAGACGGCGGTCTCCGAACTGGAAGGGCCTGTATGCCGTGGGCGACACGCAGTTCGCCTACGACCGACACGTGCACTCCCGCAAGCTCAACGACGGCCGCTGGGTGCGGATCAACTTCCTGAAACTACGGCGTCACGGTCAATGGGCACTGCATCCCGCCGCGCACCGGTGTGCTGACGCGCTGAGCCGCGTCGTCCGTCCACGGCCTGAGCCGGCCTTCTGGCGGCAGATCCCGGTCCTGGGCATCGAACTAGGTGCCCAGGGCCGGGATCTGCTGCTGTTCGGGAACTGTTCGGGCTTCGCCGCAGGCCTCCAAGCGGCGGTGCTGCGCTCGCAGCCTCCCGTGAGTCGGTGCCTCGTGAAGAGCCGAGGCGACGGGAGAGGAGCAGAGGGAACGGCGAGCGCTTTGGAGTGGAAGTGCCTGGTCAGCGGAAAGCTGGAGAGCCTGGATCTGCAGCTGCGGCTGCCTCACGACGGGGATGTCGTGGTGAGGAGGGGCGCTGCCGGCATGCCCTCCGTCGTGGTCGCCTCGCCCGCTCTGGCGGACGGGCGGCAGCTCGTGGGGCATATCCAGGCCGAGGCTCGAGGGGGCGTGCAGCCTCCCGAGCTCGGCTACTTCCTGGGGATCTCCGTCCCGGCCGACGACGAGAACTTCCCGGAGCCCTCGACGGAGCTCGGCGCGCGGAAGCTGCCGCTGGCCGAGAGGTACCTGCCCGATGATCTGCAGTGGCTGGCCAAGGGCTATACGGATGGCTGGGGCCTGGGCATCCGCTCGCAGAAGCGCGCACTGGAACGTGCCGCGGAGCTGGCGGCGCCCTTCGTCAGGCTCCTGAGCGAGTGGTACCGGGTCGAGACCGTCCAGGTGGGCTGATCAGCCGGCCAGGCTCAGAGCGGGGGCCGGCTCGCTCAGGCGGACGGGGGAGCCCTCGTCGTCGAAGCGGGCACCCAGCCCACGCAGGATGAAGGTGACCGTGGCGCGGACGTGGCGCTCGTGGGCGGCGCGGTCCTCCTCCGAGTTGGCCTCCCGGTCGGCCGTGGAGGCCAGGGAGCCGTGGACCAGGCGGCCCATCTCCGGAAGGTCGCCGTCCGGCAGCCAGCCGTCGGCGACGGCCTCGCGGAGGATGTCGATGAGCACGAGTCGCAGCGAGCCCACGTGGGCGCCGAGCTTCTGGAAGTCCTCCGGGGAGAGCACCGTGCGCATGGCCGGCCCCGGGGGGATGTGACGGCGCGAGAGGTCGTCGAGCTGGGCGCGGACGTACACGCCGAGCTTGTCCACGGGATTCTCGACCAGGGCGAGCTCGGCGTGCAGCTCGCGCATGAAGCGATCGGTCTCGTCCATGGTGAAGGCGATGAGCAGCTCGCCCATGTCCGCGAAGTAGTTGTAGACGGCGGTGCGGCCGATGCCGGCGTTGCGGGCCA
This sequence comes from Kocuria sp. 2SI, assembly GCF_005502825.1. NCBI lineage: Bacteria > Bacillati > Actinomycetota > Actinomycetes > Micrococcales > Micrococcaceae > Kocuria > Kocuria sp. 2SI. Next base: position 4,294 of record NZ_SCNB01000029.1, read on the forward strand.
CATGGGTCATGGTGAGCCCGGTCAGGCCCTGCTGGTACAGCAGCTGGCCGAAGGACTCGAGGATGGCGTGCTTGGTGTGCTCGCGTTGCTCGGCGTTGGTGGCCGCTTGGATCTTGGGCATGCTGACACCTTACTGCCAGATGTCGCCAAAAGGCCCCTGAGTGAGGCGAGACTTACTTGGAATCTCCTGAGCATGAGCTGACAGTGAGGCGCCCCGCCTGCTCCGAGCGGAGCGGGCGGGGCGCAGTGCTGCGCGAAGGCTCAGGACAGGGCCCGGGCGATCTCGCGGTTGAAGGCCTCCAGGTCTTCGGGGCTGCGCGAGGTGATGAGGTTGCCATCGACGACGACCTCCTCGTCGACCCAGTCGGCCCCGGCGTTCTTGAGGTCCACCTGGGTGGATGCGAACGAGGTCAGGCGGCGGCCCTTCGCCACCCCCGCCTGGGCCAGGGTCCACGGGGCGTGGCAGATCGCGGCCACGGGCTTGTCCGCGGCGAAGAACGCCTTGACCAGCTCCACCGAGTCCTCGTCCAGACGGAGGGCATCGGAGTTGAGGGTGCCGCCGGGCAGCACCAGCATGTCGAAGTCCTCGACCCGCGCCTGGCCGACCGGGAGGTCGACGTCGAACGTGTCGCCGTGGTCCCAGTCGCTCTGCATGGCCTGGAGGGTGCCCTCCGAGGGCGAGATGAGCGTGGTGGTCGCACCGGCCTCGTCGAGGGCCTGGCGGGGGCTGGTCAGCTCGATCTGCTCCACGCCGCGGGTCAGCAGGAAGGCTACCTTCTTGTCGGAGACTGCCATGTCGTGCTCCTTTCATTCAGGTTTGTGCGCGGAGACGGATTCTTCCGTTCCGCGTCACCTCCCATAACCCCCAGTCTGCGGAGCGTATTCCTGGTGAGGAGTGCCGGGCTGCGGGCAGGAGGCTCACGGCCGCCAGTGCGATCACCCCGGAGATCAGCTTGTCCGCCACGGAGGTGAAGAGGCTGCCCGTCAGCGCTGCGCCGAGGGGCGGCAGGCCTCGGGCTTCGAAGTCGGCGGCCAATCCGTCCGTGGTGTGGCCCGTGTGCGCGTCGAAGAAGATCTGCGGCAGGTGGAGTCTGCGCAGCGGAGGCCTGCTCCGAGTTCTCCTCGGACGACAGCGGGGAGGTGGCCTGCTCTGGGCCTGAATCGGCGGCGGCAGGGGCCTCTGGCGGCGAGGCCGGCTGCTGGGTCTCGCTGCTCGGCGGCAGTTCGGGCTCCTGGCGGGGTCGTGCCCTGCGGGCCCGACGATCCCACGCGGCACCCTGGTGCTCATCCTCTTCCAGGGCCGCGGCGATCTCCCCGACCAGCGACGCGTCCAGCCGGGTGCGGCCCATGCGGAAGGCGTCGTACGCGGTCGTGCGCGCGACTCGGGCGGACGACGTCGTCGATCGACTCGCGAGGCGCGGGGCCTGTTGTCGGATCCATTGCGCCTCCTCGCCTCGATCTGCGTCCGCCGTCCAGGACCTTCTGATCCTCAGTCGGGTTCGCATCGGGATTCCGGAGCTCATGACCCCGCGGAAGGGTCCGGGAGCTGCTCCGAGGCGAAAGCCGGCCCCGCACTGCATCGACTGCAGTGCGGGGCCGCGATCGTCATATGTCCTGAATGGAATGTGTGGGGCGCTGCTGCTCAGGCGCGCTCGGCGGCCAGCCCGCCCTGCCACAGGGAGTCGAACGGGGCGTGGGAGCTCACGCGCTGGCGGATGCCGGCCGAGACGAACTCCTTGGCGGCCTGGGCCGCCTCCAGCGGGGACACGCCCTTGGCCAGCTCGGCGGTGATCGCCGCGGCCAGGGTGCAGCCGGCTCCGGCGACGGCGACGTCGCCGACCTTCGGCGAGGACAGGACCTCGGTCGTGGTGCCGTCGTAGAACACGTCCACGGCGTCCGGACCCTCCAGGCGCACGCCGCCCTTGGCGAGCACGGCGGCCCCGGAACGCTCGTGGATGCGCTTGGCGGCCTCCTCCAGCTGCTCGACGGTCGTGATGTCGTCCATTCCGGACAGCGAGATCGACTCGAAGTGGTTGGGCGTCACGAACGTGGCCTTCGGCAGGATCTGGGCGGTCAGCGCCTTGTCCGTGTCGAGTGCGGCACCGGGCTCCTGGCCCTTGCAGATCAGCACCGGGTCCAGGACCAGGTGCGGGGTCTTCAGGGACTCGAGGGCCTGGGCGACGACGTCGATGGTCTGCGGCGAGCCGAGCATGCCGATCTTGACGGCGCTGAGGTCGTAGGCCGAGGAGGCGGCGTCGAGCTGATCGGCGATCACCTGCGGATCCACCGGGGAGAAGCGGTGGCCCCAGTCGTTGCTGGGGTCGAAGGACACGATGCAGGTCAGCGCCAGCGAGCCGAAGACGCCGAGCTCCTGGAAGGTCTTGAGATCCGCCTGGGCGCCGGCGCCGCCGGTGGCCTCGTTGCCTGCGATCGTGAGCGCGAACGGGGGAGTCTGAGCAGCGGGTGCAGAAGTCATGGCTCGATTCTGCTCCTGCTGGGCGGGTGGCACCAACATGGCCGTCGTGGGCGGTCATCGCGGCCTGTATCCTGGCGCGGTCGAGACGGTTCGACGCGCTGGGTGGCAGGCAGCGCGTCCGTCGGACCTGCGCAGCCCCAGGCTCCTGCAGGTCGTGCCGCGCTCGGATCCACGCGCGACGGAGACGGCATCAGCCCGCTCCGCTCGGCGCTGACCACCCCTCCCCAGGAGCCCTGCCGCATGACCAGCGACCCCCGCACGCCGTCGTCGTCCCCGATGACCGCGGCCCAGTACGCCCGCCGCCCCCGCAGCCTGTTCGACCTGTTCGTGGCCGCGACCGCCGTGATCCTGGTGCTGTCCAACATCGGCGCCACCAAGGGCGTGCAGATCGGCCCCATCATCACCGACGGCGGCTTCTTCCTCTTCCCGCTGGCCTACGTGGTGGGCGATGTGGTCTCCGAGGTCTGGGGCTTCCGCGCAGCGCGGCGCTCCACGCTGATGGCCTTCGCCGCCGGCGCCTTCGCGAGCCTGTGCTTCTGGATCATCATCGCGCTGCCGGCCGCACCGTTCTACGAGGGCCAGGAGGCCTTCGCGCAGACCCTGGGCCCGGTGCCGCTGATCGTCCTGGCCTCCCTGCTGGGCTTCCTGGTGGGGCAGCTGCTCAACGCGTACGTGCTGGTCAAGGTCAAGCAGCGCACCCGGGAGCGGCACCTGTGGGCGCGGCTGATGGCCTCCACGCTGGTCGGCGAGCTCGTGGACACGATCATCTTCTGCGCCATCGCCGCCCCCGTGATCGGCATCGAGACGCCGGGGCAGTTCCTGAACTACGTGCTCGTCGGCTACGTCTGGAAGTGCCTGATCGAGGTCGTCATGCTCCCGGTCACCTACGCCGTGGTGGCGCGCGTCAAGAAGATCGAGGACTACGGAGCCGTGACCGCCTGAGGCCTGCTGGCTCCTCGCTGTGCCTTCCGGAATCGAGTGGCCTCTGCGGGTGCGTCTGGCGCGCTGAGCGCACACGCAGACGCCACTCGATGGCCACGGCGGCTCGCCATCGCACGCAGAGGCCGCTCGACGACGACGGCGGGGTTCAGTCCCGCTGCAGATGCGCCAGCTGAGCCTCGATCGAGCGGCGGGCCGCGGGGCGGACCTGGGCGGGGACCTCCGGGTAGATGCGCTCGGCGAGCTCGTCGGCGGAGACCCCCTGGGCTGTCGCGCCCATGGACTCGAGGGCTGCGCGGACCTCGTCCAGGCGCTCCAGCCGATGGTCGCGCAGCTCCCGGCAGGTCTTGGCCAGATCCGGCAGCGGCTCACCATGGGCGGGAAGACCCAGGCCACCGGCGGCCTCCAGCCTGTCGAGCGAGGCCAGGTAGTCGCCCAGCGTCCCGTCCGGATGATCGAGCATGGTGGTGCCGCGGCCCAGGACGGTGTCGCCCGTGAGGATGGGGGCGATCGCGGCACCATCGGTCAGCGCGGCGTCGTCGAGGATCCGGAAGCTCAGGGAGTCGGAGGTGTGCCCCGGCGTGGCCAGCACCTCGATCGAGACCCCGGCGGCGGTGAGGCGCTCGCCGTCGCGCAGCGGCTGCCCATGGCGGCAGTGCTCCGGCAGCGCGGCCCGCACGGGCGCTGCGGTCAGCTCGCGCAGGGAATCGATCGCCTCGGTGTGATCATTGTGGCGGTGCGTGATCAGCACCAGCTCCACGGGCCCCGCCGCGGCGAGAGCCTGCACGTGCTCCGGCAGGTCGGGGCCGGGATCCACCACGACGACGCCGTCGGAGCCCGGCGCGCGCAGCAGCAGGCTGTTCGTGCCCTCGAGCGTCATGGGCCCGGGGTTCTCGGCGCGCAGCACGGAGACCAGGCGGGTCAGCCGACGGATCTGAGGGGTCATCAGGACTCCCGGGAATCCAGCAGCGCGCGCAGTCGATCGAGCGAGGAGTCCCAGGCGCCCTTGGCGGTCGCGTGGACCTCCTTCGGCAGCGGCCCCTGCAGCAGCTCGATCCGGGTCCCGCCGTCGACGGGCACGAGCTCGATGCGCAGCAGGATCAGATGCTCGGTGGGCTCGCCATCGGGCCCCGGCAGCGCCTCCTGGATCTCGAGCATCTCCTCCGGCACGATCGCCGCGTGCCGGCCGTGGGAGGGGGCGCCCCTCTGGGGGTCGTCGTCCATGACCATGGCGAAGCGGCGGATGCCGCCCGGCCGCGGATCCAGCTCGAGGGACTCGGGGTGGACGCTCCAGCCCTGCGGCCCGTACCAGTGCGGCAGCAGCTCGGGGTCCATGAGGGCCTGGTAGATCCGCGACGACGGGTGCGGCAGGACCCTATGCAGGCGCCAGCGCTGCTCGGCGGGGACGCGATCCAGGTCGGAGCTGGGGCGGTCGCTGGGGTTCTCGGTCATCTGTGCCTCCTTGTGGCTCACGTGCTCGGGTCGCAGGCGTGGGCGCGGCTCACGGGTGGTCGCCGCTGTAGTAGTCGGCCAGGGTCGCGTCCCGGTAGGCCAGGTAGGACCCGTCCTCCATGGCCTCGCGTGCGCGGTCCACCAGCCGGACGGTGAAGCGCTCATTGTGGATCGAGGCCAGCGTGGCCGCCACCCGCTCCTTGGCCTTGAACAGGTGGTGGATGTAGGCGCGGGTGTAGTGCGCGCAGGTGTAGCAGTCGCAGTCCTCGTCGATCGGGCGGAAGTCCCGCTTGAAGCGCGCCGCCGGGAGGTTGAACCGGCCCTTGGGGTGATAGCAGGCCCCGGTGCGGGCCACGCGGGTGGGCGAGACGCAGTCGAACGTGTCCGCTCCGGCCTCCAGCGCCACGAAGATGTCGTCCGGCTCGGAGATCCCCAGCAGATGGCGCGGCCGGTCCTCGGGCAGCTCCTCGGCGCACCAGCCGACGATCGTGCCGAGGTTCTTCTTCTCCAGGGCCCCGCCGATGCCGTAGCCGTCGAAGTCCATGGCTCCCAGGTCGCGGCTGGCCTGTCGGCGCAGGTCCTCGTACTGGGCGCCCTGGATCACGCCGAACAGCGCCTGGTATGGCCGGTGCTGCCGAGTCCTGGTGAGGCGGTCGTGCTCCTCGAGGCAGCGCAGCGCCCACAGCCGGGTCCGCTCGAGGGCGCGCTCCTGGTAGCCGCGGGAGTTGTGCAGGGTGGTCAGCTCGTCGAAGGCGAACATGATGTCCGCGCCGATCCCGTGCTGGACCTGCATGGAGACCTCAGGGGTGAACCGGTGCTTGTCGCCGTTGAGGTGCGAGATGAACGTGACGCCGTCGTCGTCCACGTTCGCCAGGCGCTCCTTGCCCTCGGCCACGTCGTCATCGCCCACGGGGCCCTTGGGGGAGGGGCCGTCCATGTCGATCACCTTCTTGAACCCGGAGCCCAGGGACATGACCTGGAAGCCGCCGGAGTCGGTGAAGGTGGGGCCGTCCCAGTTCATGAAGCGGCCGAGCCCGCCGGCCTCGTCGAGCAGATCGTGACCAGGGCGCAGGTACAGGTGGTAGGCATTGGCCAGCAGCGCCTGCGCGCCGAGCTCCTTCATGGCCTCCGGCAGCACGGCCTTGACGGTCGCGGCGGTGGCCACGGGGATGAAGGCGGGCGTGCGGATGGTGCCGTGCGGTGTGGTGATCTCCCCGGTGCGGCCCAGCCACGGGGGCTCGGGGTCGCCGTGCGGATCGGTCCGCGGGGGCTGGGCGACGGTCTCGGTCAGCCGAGTGCGCACCCGGAAGGAGAAGCTGTCCCGCCCGGAGAGCGGGTGGGGCTTGGGCGCGGGGGTCTGCTCGGAGTCCATCCGTCCATTGTCCCCGATGCAGCGGCCCGAGCCGGTCCACCCGGGGCGGGGCTAGCATCGACTGCGGCCCTCAAGCCTCATCGCATCCCCTCCCGCCGCTCGAGCGCGGATGCCCCAGTCCCTCATCGGAGCGCTTCCCGCCCAGGGCAGCCCCGACTCTTCCGCAGGAAGGAGCCCGCGTGTCCGGATCGTCCGCCGTCCGCCAGCTGTTCGAGGTGGGCCCCTCCCGCCGGGACCACGTGCCTGCGGTGCGCATCGCCCTGGCCGTGGGGATCCCTCTCGTGCTGCTGATGCTCCTGGGGCGCCCGGACCTGGCGATCTACGCGGCCTTCGGCGCCTTCACCTCGATCTACGCCCGGCACGAGCCGCTGCGCCAGCGCCTGGGCCATGAGCTGCAGGCGGGCGCGCTGGTCACGGTCTCGGTGGCCATCGGCGCGCTGCTGTCCTGGTTCGGCGCGCCGGAGCCCCTGGTCCTGGGCATCACCTCCGTGGTCGCCGCGATCGGCGCGGTGCTGGCCGCGGCCTGGAACCTCAAGCCCGCCGGGTCGGTGTTCTTCATCTTTGCCACCGGCGCGATCGGCTCCCTGGGGCCCGGTGCCGTGGCGCACCCGCTGCTGGCGATCGCGATCGCAGCCGGCTCCGCCGCCTTCTCCGTCCTGCTGGCGTGGATCTGGTCCCTGGTGGGCGAGGGGCGCGAGGGGAAGTCACCGCCCCCGGCGCCGGTGGTGCGCCTGACCCGCGGCCAGCTGGCCGCGCACGGCGGGCGCTTCCTGGTAGCCACGGGACTGGCCGCCGTGGTGGCGCTGATCGTCTCCCAGGCCGCCGGGCTCAGCCACGTCTACTGGGCGCAGGTGGCCGCCGCCGCTCCGATCGCGGCGCCCACGCACCTGGCGCGGCTGCAGCGCGGCGTCCACCGCATGGTCGGCACGCTGGGCGGCGTGGGCGTGACCGCGTTCGTGCTGGCCTTCGATCTGGGCCCGTGGCAGATGCTGGTCCTGGTGATCCTCTTCCAGCTGCTCGCCGAGCTGTTCGTGGGCCGCAACTACTCGCTGGCACTGCTGTTCATCACGCCGCTGGCGCTGCTGATGACGCAGCTGGCGCATCCGGTCCCGGCCGCGCCGCTGCTGCAGGCCCGCGCGGTGGAGACCGTGCTGGGCGCGCTGTGCGGCATGGTCGTGATCTACTTCTGGCGCAACAGCGAGGAGCGCCGAGCAGACACGCAGGCCATGCCGCGGATCATCGCCGCCTCGCAGGCGGACCGCCGCGGCGGCCCGGCGGACGCGGACCTCGACGGCGCGGCTGCGGGTGAGGACGACGACGGGCACAGCGCTCCCTCGCAGGACCGCTCGCGCTGAAGGCCGCTCAGCGGCCCCAGCCGACGTGCGCCAGGGCCTGCTCGATCAGCCGGCCCCGGCCGCCGGCGAACTCCGCCTGGATGTCGGCGCTGAGCGCCTCCTCGGGGGTGACCCAGGACAGCTGCAGCGCGTCTTCGCGCGGCTGGCACTCGCCGCGCACGGGCACCACGTAGTTCAGCGCGACCGCGTGCTGGCGGTTGTCCGTGAAGCCCGTCTCCGACGGATGCGGGAAGTACTCGGTGACCGCGAAGGGGACGGTCGAGGGCGGGACCATGGGCATGACCAGCGGCCCGAGATCCTTCTCCAGGTGCCGCAGCAGCGCCCCGCGGATCGTCTCGCGGTACAGGACGCGACCCGAGACCACGGCGCGCTCCAGCTCGCCGACATCATTGGGCTGCAGCAGCAGGCCCACCTCCGAGACGCAGCCCACGGGATCCAGCTGCACGGGGATCGCCTGGACGTAGACGATCGGCAGGCGGGCACGGGCCTCGCGGAGGTCTTCCTCGGACAGCCAGCCGGGATTCGGGTCCGGTGTGCGTACGGAGCTCATGGGATCTGTCTACCTCAGCCGTCGGGTCTCGTGGTGGGTCGGTGCCGGGGTTTCCGCGATCAGCGGAGGCTGCGCTCCAGGCGGGCCGCGGCCTCCAGGATCATCCAGGACTGGATCTGCGTGGACAGATCCACCGGGGCGCCCACGCGCTGGGTCTGATCCGCGTCCTTGAGGGGGTCGGAGGAGAAGATCGCGCGCACGCGCCGGGGCTCCGGGCGGGCGTTGGGGTCGTGGGGGTCCATGCCGGGATCGAACTCGCGACGGCCGTCCCAGAGGGCGTCGGCGGTGTCGAGCACCAGGCGCCGTGCGGTGAGACGGGAGGCCTCGGGCAGCTGGGGGTCCTCGGCGGCCTCCGCCAGGTTCCGCACGAGGATGCCGGTGAACAGCCCGCCGTCGCCGGTGCCGTGCGTGGACAGGCTCCGACGCCGCCGACCGGCAGCACTGGTGGAGTCGCGCCCGAAGTGCGATTCGGCGCCGGCGATGATCTGTCCCGCCCACTCCAGCCAGGACCGAGCCCGATCCCGGGGCACGACGGCGGCGTGCTCCAGGCATGCCGCCAGCACGGGGCCGGAGTTGTAGGAGTAGACGGCGTCGTCGCGCTGCGTGGTCTCCTGGCCGGAGCCGGCGGCCAGCAGCTTGATCCCGTCCCAGAACACGCCGCGCTGGGCGTCCCAGAGGTTCTCGCGCAGCCAGCTCAGCAGCCGTTCGGCGGAGTCGTCGGAGGCGGTGCGCGCAGCGATCAGGGCCGCCGGGCCCGTGGTCGCGGCATTCTTGTAGGTGCGCTCGCGGCTCCAGAACATGCCGCCGCCGAGGTCGTCGGTGTGCGCCGAGCGGATCTGGGACAGCAGGAGGCTCCCGGCCCGCAGGACGTCGCCGGAGGAAGCGCCGCAGACCTGATCGAGCTGGCGCAGGCGGCCCAGCGCCAGCATGAGCCAGGACATGTCGTCGAAGAAGCTGTTGATCACGACCGACCCGCCCGAGCGCACGGCGATGCCGCGCAGCAGCTGATGTGCGCGCTTGCGCAGCGGCTCCGGGTCCCCTCCCGAGGAGGCCTCCCGCAGGGCGGCATCCACGAGGGCGTCGAGCAGGTGCGCCTGCCACCAGTAATGCCAGGTCAGGTTGGTCCGCGACGGCGCCGGGAAGGTGATCGCAGCCAGCCAGGTCCCGGGGATGCCGAGGGCCCGCTGCCCGAACAGCTCCTGCACCGAGCGGGCGGCCAGAGCTGCGCGCACGGCGCGGTCGTCGACGGCATCGGCGAGGATCGAGGCGGCGGGGTCGTGGCTCATGGCTCTCCTGTGCGTGGGGGTCGTGCGATGCCGTCGGAAGCGCTGCGGGCTGTCGCGGACGGCTGGGACTCAGCCTAGCGATCCGCCCCGACGCCGCCCCGCGATCTCTGAGGCGGCATCAGCGGGGGAGGGTCTCCAGGCGGCGACGGCTCCTCAGCTCCAGGGCCTGCCCGGTCACCGGGTGGGTGAGTCGCAGGGTGCGCGCGAGCAGCTGGAGCGGACGCGAGACGTCGCCCGGCTCCCGGGGAAGCACCTGCGGGTAGAGCGGATCCCAGCGGATGGGCGTCCCGAGCGCTGCCAGGTGGACCCGCAGCTGGTGGGTCTGCCCGGTCAAGGGGTGCAGGCGCAGGTGGGCCCAGCGGCCGTCGTCGTCCTCGAAGGCGCTCAGCGGATCGAGGTGCGTCACGGCATTGGGCTCGCCGGGGACCTCGGCGGCCTGCAGGACCCCGCGCTGCTTGAGCAGCCGGCTGCTGCGCCGATCCGGCAGGTCCTCGAGCACCAGACGGCCCAGGCGGGCTACCGCTTCGTACGACTTCTCGGTGCGACGGTCCTGGAACTGGCGCTGCACGGCCCCGCGCGCCCGGGGATCGCGGATCAGCAGCAGCACGCCGGCGGTGTCCCGGTCCAGGCGATGCGCCGGAACCAGGTCGTCTTCGCCGCGGCGGCGACGCAGCACGCTCAGCGCCGTCTGCGCGATGAACCCTCCCCGCGGTGTCGACGGCAGCCCGTGCGGCTTGTCGACCGCCAGCAGCCATTCGTCCTCGTAGAGGACCGGCAAGTCATGGGGCAGCTCGGGCTCCACCGGCAGCTCGCGGTGGTACCAGACCCGCTGACCGGCGCACGGGGCGTCGGCTGGCAGCGGGGCGCCGCGGTCGTCGACGATCTCGCCGTCCGACAGCAGCCGCTCGAGCCGCGCGCGCGAGGCGGGGAAGCGCGCCAGGAGGTGCTCGCCCGCCGTGCAGGTGCGGTCGTCCGGGAGCCGGACCGAGACCGGATCGATGCCATCGCGCGGGGAGAGCGGTCTGGGACGTGCGCGGCGGCGGGACATGGGGGCATCCTGGCAGACTCGGGGCAACGACGACGTGAGGAAGTGCGATCACCATGACCACCCCCAGGCGGCCCGAGCAGGTCGTGCTGCTGGACCCCGCGCGCCTGCCGATCGGCACGGCGCTGAAGTCCGAGGTCCACACCGCGGACACCCCTCTGCACCTGGCCTTCTCCTGCTGGGTCCTGGACGACGACGGGCGGGTGCTGCTCACCCGTCGTGCCCTGAGCAAGCGGACCTGGCCGGGGGTGTGGACGAACAGCTTCTGCGGCCACCCGGGACCGGGCGAATCCATGGCTGCGGCGCTGCGCCGCCGGGCCGAGCAGGAGCTGGGACTCGAGCTGGCCGAGCTGCGGGAGGTCGTGCCGGAGTTCGCCTACTGGGCGCGCGATGCCTCGGGCGTGGTCGAGAACGAGTTCTGCCCGGTGTGGACCGCCCGGGCCGAGTCCTCGCCCGTGCCGAATCCCGAGGAGGTCGCGGAGTCCCTCTGGGTCGATCCCGCCGAGCTGCTGCGGGCCAGCCGGGCCGTGCCGCAGCTGCTGAGCCCCTGGCTCAACGAGGAGCTCTCCCAGCCCGGGCTGCTCGCCGCCCTCGACTGCTGAGGAGCCCAGCCCGGGCTGGATCTCGGCTGTCCGGGTCTCAGCGCTGGCAGCGCGGGCAGAGGTAGAAGGGGCGCTCGCGGGCCGGCGCCTGCAGGCCGGTGCGGGGATCGCGCTGACCGGCGGCATCGTCCCAGGTCCGCTTGAGGATCGGCGTCCCGCAGCGTCGGCACGGCCTGCGCTCACGGCCGTAGACCCACAGCTGCCTGCCGGGCCGCGGATCGCCCGTGGTGACTCGGGGGCCGCTGTCGCGGTTGCGCAGCAGCAGCTCGTGCGCATCCTCGACGATCGCCTGCAGATCCGGAACATCGGCCACGGGCGTCTGCGGAGCCAGGCGGTGCAGGAACAGCAGCTCGCAGCGGTAGATGCTGCCGATCCCTGCCAGTCTCGACTGATCCATGAGCGCTGCGGCGATCGGGCGATCGGGGCGCTCCAGCAGACGGCGCACCGCCTCCTGCAGGTGCTGCGCGGACCACTGCGGTGCCAGGAGGTCCGGGCCCAGGTGCCCCACGAGCCGGTCCTCCTGCTCCCGGGCCACGATCATGAGCTGCTGGACGGAGGACGCGGTGGCCCGGGTCCCCGCGGTCTCGAGCACGGCACGGATCGTGTGCTTCGGCCGGGCGCGGCGCTGCGATCGCGCGCTCGAGGCGCCGGGCCGACGGCGGCCGGGGGAGTCCGATCCCGCCGCGAGAGGGTCGAGGTCCTCGATCTCCCATCGGCCCTCCATCATCAGATGCGAGTGCAGCGTGACCGCGCGGGCACCGGTGCTCGGATCGGGCCCGATGCGGATCAGCAGGTGCTTGCCGCGCGAGACCGCCTCCTGGACGGTGCGCCCGGACAGATCGACGGTGGCCAGCGCGGGGACCCGGAGGTCGCTGCGGAGCAGCTGCCGCCCCGCCAGCCCGGAGTGCAGGGCAGCGGCCGCGCGCCAGACGGAATCCCCCTCAGGCACGGCGGATCCGCAGGCCCTTGGGCGTGGTCGAGAACCCGGCGGCGACCAGGGACTCGCGCACCGCGGTCTCGAGCGCGCCGTGCCCGAGGGCGGGTATGCCGTTGACGCGCTCGACCGTGAGCTTCTCGGCGGCCCCTGCGCGCACGACGTCGGCGATCGGCGGGCCGATCATCCGCAGACGCTCGGGGTCGTCGTCGAAGACCAGGGCGGTGCGCCCGCCGCGCTCCAGGTAGAGCACCGGATCGCCGTCCACGAGCGCGAGGATCGACCCCGCCTTGCGTCCCGGCCGGTGCCGCGCCGCCGTGGTGGACTCGGTGCTGTCGTGCGAGTCGATCGTCTCCGGCCAGGGCAGCGTGGCGCCGTACGGGTTCGCAGGGTCGGTCGCGGCCAGCGCCAGCACGACGGGTTCGCGAGGCTCGGTGCGCGCCTGCTCGTCGTCGGCGAAGCCGCGCAGCCGATCCACGGTGCCCGACTGCGCGAACTGCGCGGCCCCCAGACCCTCGATGAAGTAGCCGCGCCGTGCGTGACCGGCCTCCTCGACGGCAGCCAGGACCTTGTACACGGCGGAGAACCCGCCTGCGATGTCCTCGGCCTCCACCGCTCCGCGGGTCACCACGCCGTAGCGGTCCAGCAGCAGCTCGGCCGAGGCGCTCGCGCGCAGCGTGGGCTCGAGCGGCTCGGGGTCCAGCAGCGACCACCGCCCGGACAGCCCGGTGGGATCGCCCGCCTCCGCGGGCCCTGGGGTGCGCTCGGATGACGGCCGCGACAGCGCCGCGTCCCGGGCCCGCAGTCGGGCTGCTCCGCGTCTGCCTGCGGTGCGTCCTCGTGGGGTGCGCGGCTTCTGCCGGTGAGCGGCGGAGCCGCCCGCGACCAGGGAGCGCACCGGGGCGAACGTGTCATTGGTGACCAGCCCGGCCCACACGAGCTCCCACAGGGCGCGGGTGAGGGCAGGCATGTCCAGCCCGGGGATCTGCGAACGATCGTTCTGCTCGAGCACGCCGCTGCGCAGCTGGTGGCCGAACCGCGCGCCGCCATCGCCCATGACGGCCAGCAGCGCGGCCTGGACGGCGTCGTCGATCCCGGCGGCGCGGGCGCGCAGATCCGCTCGCGGAGGCAGGCTGAGCTGCTGCGACTCGGCCAGGTGGAGACTGATCCAGCCGTCGTCGCCGGCCAGCGAGCCCGCCCCGGACCACACGATCTCCCCGGAGGCCAGCAGCTCGTCGAGCAGCTCAGGCCGGTAGTCCTCGAGGCGCTGACGGAGCACGAGCGGCTCCAGCGCCGAGGCCGGCACCGCCACCCCCGCGAGCTGATCCACGACGCTGAGCAGGCCGTCCGCCCCGCGCAGGCGATGCCCCGGCCCGACCGACTGCCACGAGGGCAGGAAGCGGGCGTAGACCTCCGGGGCCACCGGCTCGACCTGCTGGCGCAGCGCGGCCAGCGAGCGTCGCCGGATCCGGTGCAGCACGTCCTTGTCGCACCATTCTGAGCGCGGCCCGGGGTTGTGTTCCTCCTGCCGGTCGGGGCGGAACTCGCCCTCCAGGACTCGGCGCGCAGCGCTCAGGCGCTCGAGGGCCCCGGCGACGACGGCCGGGCCCAGGCCGGTGCCCCGGGAGGCCTCGGCCACGGTGAACGGCCCGTGCGTGCGGGCGAAGCGCGCCACGAGGTCCTCGACCGGATTCTCGACCGGCTCCAGGAAGCTGACCGGCACCCCGTGCGGGATCGGCGTGCCCAGTGCGTCGCGCAGCCGGGCGGCATCCTCGACCGCGGCGAGCACCTGCTGCCCCTCGCGCAGCAGCCAGAAGGCGCGACGCCTGCGCACCAGCTCCTCCGCCCACGCAGAGGCCTGCTCGGGGCTCACGCGCTGATCGGAGGGGTCCTGCGAGCCGGCGCAGGAGGCGTCCTCCTCCGTCGTGCTCGAGTCCGTGGGGCTGGCGGCGCCAGTCGGGCTGGCGACGCCGGCGCGGCCTGCCGATTCGGAGCGCAGCCGAGCCGCTGCCTCCTCGAGGCCCAGCGGCCCGAGCAACCGCAGCAGATCGGCCAGCCCCTCCATGCCCAGCAGGCGCCGGGAGGGGGCCAGGTGCTGCAGCTGGGCCTCAGTCTGGGCGATGACCTCGGCGTCGAGCAGCTCGCGCAGCTGGGCCCGGCCCAGCAGCTCGGAGAGCAGGGCGGTGTCCAGGGAGAGGATCGCGGCCTTGCGCTCGGCCAGCGGGGAGTCGCCCTCGTAGATGAACTGCCCCAGGTAGCCGAAGAGCAGGGTGCGGGCGAAGGGCGAGGGCGTCTCGGTGGTCACCTCGACCATGCGCAGCGCGCGGCGGTCGATCTGGCGGTGCAGCTCCTGCAGAGCGGGGAGGTCGTAGACATCCTGGAGGCACTCGCGCACCGTCTCGAGCACGATCGGGAACTGGGGGTGCTTGCGAGCGACGTCGAGCAGCTGGGCGGAGCGCTGGCGCTGCTGCCACAGCGGCGTGCGACGTCCCGGATCCCGGCGCGGCAGCAGCAGCGCGCGGGCCGCGCACTCGCGGAAGCGGGAGGCGAACAGCGCCGAGGAGCCGACTCGCTCGGTCACGATCTGCTCGAGCTCCTCCGGGTCGAAGAGGAACAGCTCGGCACCCGGCGGCTGGTCGTCGGTGGCCGGCAGTCGCAGGACGATGCCGTCATCGGAGGCCTGCGCGGAGCTGTCCAGACCCCAGCGCTCCTCGAGCCGCGCCCCGACGGCCAGCGCCCACGGCGCGTGCACGGGCAGCCCGTAGGGGGAGTGCAGGACCACGCGCCAGTCCCCGAGCTCGTCGTGGAAGCGCTCGAGTATCAGCGTGCGGTCCGAGGGCACATGCCCGACGGCCTCGCGCATCTCCGTGAGGTAGCGGTGGAGGTTGTCCTGCGCCCAGGTGTCCAGGCCGTCGGCGGCCAGCCGCTCGCGCAGCGCGGCCTCCGCAGCACCCGAGGCCTCGCGCAGGAAGCGGCCCTGCGCTCGACCGAGCTCGACGGGCCGGCCGATGCCGTCGCCGTGCCAGAACGGCAGCTTGCCCGCCTGCCCCGGTGCCGGGGTGACGAGCACTCGGTCATGGGTGATCTCCGCGATCCGCCACGACGAGGCGCCCAGGGCGATCACATCGCCGGTGCGGGACTCGTAGACCATCTCCTCGTCGAGCTCGCCCACCCGCTTGGGCGAGGAATCGTCCTGCCCGGCCAGGTGCACAGGGAACAGTCCGCGGTCGGGGATCGTGCCGCCCGAGGTCACGGCCAGGCGCTGGGCCCCGGGGCGGCCGGTGAGCGTGCCCTCGTCCCGGTCCCAGACCACGCGCGGGCGCAGCTCCGCGAACTCGTCCGACGGGTAGCGCCCGGAGACCAGATCCAGCACCGAGTCGAACGCGCTGCGCGGCAGTCCCAGGAACGGCGCGGCTCGGCGCACGGTGTCCCACCAGTCCTCGACGGGCACGGTCTCGGTGGCGCACACCGCGATCGTCTGCTGAGCCAGGATGTCCAGCGGATTCGACGGGATGTGCAGCGGCTCGACCCGCCCGGCCAGCATCTGCTCCACGGTCACAGCCGCGTCCAGCAGATCGCCGCGGTGCTTGGGGAACATCCGCCCGATCGAGATCTCGCCGACCTGGTGGCCGGCGCGGCCCACGCGCTGCAGCCCCGAGGCCGCGGACGGCGGGGACTCGATCTGCACCACCAGGTCCACGAGCCCCATGTCGATGCCGAGCTCGAGCGAGCTGGTGGCCACCACGCAGCGCAGGACGCCGGACTTGAGGTCCTCCTCGATCAGGGCGCGCTGATCCTTGGAGACCGAGCCGTGGTGGGCTCGGGCCAGCAGGGGCGCTGCGCCTTCGTAGCGGTTGTGCTGCCGCTCGATCCCGCTGGGTTGGGTCGCCTGGCCGTCATCATCCGGTGCGTGCTCCAGCCGGAACGCGTGGATCTCGTTGAGGCGGGCGGTGAGCTTCTCGGCCAGGCCTCGGGAGTTGGCGAAGACGATCGTGGAGCGATGCGCCTCGACCAGATCGACCACCCGCTCCTCCACGTGCGGCCAGATGGAGGCGACGTTCGCCGGCTCGTCGGCGTCGTAGTCGGACTCCAGCAGCGAGCTCGACGCGGCGGGACCGCCCAGCACCGTCATGTCCGGGATGGGCACGCTGATCTCCAGGTCCCAGCGCTTGGTCGACTCCGGGCGCACGACGGCCACCGGCTCCCGCCCGCCCAGGAAGCGCGTGACCGTCTCGACCGGGTCGACGGTGGCCGAGAGCCCGATGCGCTGGGCCGGGCGCTCGAGAAGGTCGTCCAGGCGCTCGAGCGACACCGACAGATGCGCGCCGCGCTTGGTGCCTGCCACGGCGTGGACCTCATCCAGGATCACGGTCTCCACACCGCGCAGGGACTCGCGGGCCTTGGACGTGAGCATCAGGTACAGCGATTCGGGCGTGGTGATCAGGATGTCCGGAGGCGAGGCCAGCAGGGCGCGCCGCACCGCCTGCGGGGTGTCCCCGGAGCGTACGCCGGTGGAGATCTCGGGCGGCTCGAGCCCCATCCGGCGCGCCGTCTGGGTGATCCCGATCAGGGGCGAGCGCAGATTGCGTTCCACATCCACGCCCAGCGCCTTGAGCGGGGAGATGTACAGGACGCGCGTGGTGGCCCTGCGCTTGGACGAGGCGCTCGAGGCCTTCTTGCGCAGGTCGGATCCGGAACGATCGTTCGCAGCAGCAGCTTCGGAGGACGCTTCGGCTGAGGCTGCTGAGGCAGCCGGCGCACCTGGGGCGGCTGAGCCGGAGCGGGGCCCAGCGGGCTGCGGCACGGCCGTTTGCGAGATCAGCCGGTCGATCGCCCAGAGGAAGGCGGCCAGGGTCTTGCCGGATCCGGTGGGAGCGACCACGAGGGCGTGCTCGCCTCCGGCGATGGCCTTCCACGCGCCCTCCTGGGCGGCGGTGGGCGTGGAGAAGGCGCCCGTGAACCAGTCGCGGGCAGCCGGCGAGAACGCCTCGAGCGACGAGCCCGGCGCGGGGCGTCCGTCCGAGGGCTCCCCGTCTGCGGGGAGCCCGCGGACCTGGGCAGGTGCTGCGTGCTCGGAGGGCTCAGGCACCGAAGCCCTTCACCTGCAGCTGCCCGATCTTGGGGTTGCCGCAGGCCTGAGTCGAATGAGCGATGCTCAGCGCCTCCGTGCTGCCCGGCGGGTAGACGACCAGCGCGGAGGTCTCGTGCGGGTTGCAGACCTGGCCGTAGGAGCCCGCTCCGGTCTCCCGCAGACCCGCCGAGGCCGACTGGCCCGGTGCCACGGTCACGGCAGCGCCCGCCTCCGGTGCGCGCGAGGCCGGGATGCCGACGGGCTGTCCCGCGGCATCCGCGTAGGAGACGCCCGGGTAGCCGGACAGGACGCAGGGCTGCGAGCCCGTGTTGGTGAGGACCAGCTGGTAGTGCACGGAGCCCATGCCGGCATCCACCGGCTGCAGCGACCCCGCCAGGGAGGAGGCATCGCACACGCCGGCGGGTGCGGCCTGAGCTGCCGCCCCCTCCTGACCGGCCGAGGGCGCGGCTGCGGTGCCCTGCTGCCCGGCCGACGGATCGGTGCTCTCCTGCGCCGGCGCCTGTGCGGCAGAGCCGTCAGCGGCGGCCGCGGAATCCGGGGCCTCGTCGGCTGGAGCCTCCTGGGCGGGCTGCTCTGCAGCGGCTTCCCCTGCGGCGGCATCGGCGGACTCGTCAGCAGCCGGCTCCGAGACATCCGCCGAGGCGGAGACCGGATCCGAGGACTCGGCGGCCGAGGCCGAGGAGTCGGAGGGGGACGCGGAGGACGTGGGCTCGGCAGAGGCCGAGGCGCTCCGCGAGGCCGAGCCGGACGAGCTGTCGGTGCTGTCCTGGTCCTCCCCCGAGCCGCCGCAGGCGCTCAGGGCGATCACCGCGGCCAGGGAGAGCGCGCTGAAGGCGAGGGGGCGGGTGCGAGTCGACATTGGGGCCTCCTGCTGAGGTGTCGCGGGTCCGAGCCGACGTGGTCCGGGCCTCTATGGAGCAATCGTAGGCCGGGCCCCGACAGCACAGCGGCGGTCTCGAGGGTCGTGGCCATGCCGATGCCGCGGCTCGTGGCCGCAGCGATCCCGCCAGCCGGCTCAGCGGGCCTCGGGCAGCGCCGAGCGCATGACCTCGGCCAGGGTCCGGCCGGAGGCGTCGGTGCCCTCGCGGATCTGGGTGCGGCAGGAGAAGCCGTCGGCCACCACGAGGGGATCGGGCCCGGCCGCGCGGATCTTGGGGAACAGCTCGCGCTCCCCGAGCGTGCGGGAGACCTCCAGGTGACCCGGTTCGAACCCGTAGTTCCCGGCCAGACCGCAGCAGCCGCCGCCGACCATGTCCACGTCCACGTCCAGGCGCTGCAGGACCTCGAGCTCGGCGTCGTAGCCGATCATCGACTTCTGGTGGCAGTGCACTTGGCACACGGCCTCGCGCGCGGCGCCGTCGTGCTCCAGGGACTCGAATGGCCACTCCCCGCCCTCGGCGAGGTGGCGCGCGGTGAACTGCCCCAGGGTCAGGGTGCGCCCAGCGAGATCGGCGGCCCGGGGGTCATCGGGCAGCAGCTCGGTGATCTCGTCCTGGAGCATCACGGTGCAGGACGGCTCGAGCCCGATCACGGGATAGCCGGCCTCCAGCAGCGGCTCCATGACGCCCAGGGTGCGGGCGACCTCGCGCTTGAGAGCCTCGAGCTGGCCGGTCGAGTGCCAGGTCATGCCGCAGCACACGTTCCCTGCGGGCATCAGCACGCGGTAGCCCAGGGCCTCCAGGACCTCGACGGCGGCCTTGCCGGGCCCGTCGTCCATGAAGTTCGTCCAGGAGTCCGGCCACAGCACGACCGACGGGCGCCCGTCCGGGTCCTCGCCGGGCCGTGAGGAGAACCAGCGGGTCAGCGGCCGGTCGGCGAAGCGGATCATCTCGCGCTGGGACTCCACGCCGCCCAGGCGCATGACCGCCTTCTGCAGCGGCTGCACCTTCATGGCCGCGTTGACCAGCGACGGCGCCCCGGGCACCGCGTTCATCAGCCGCGCCAGCACGGGCAGCCAGCCCATGGTCAGGTGCGCCATGGGGCGGCGGCGACGGCCCACGAAGCTGCGGATGCCCTCGCCGTAGTGATGGTGCAGGAACTCGGACTTGTAGGTGGCCACGTCCACATTGACCGGGCACTCGGCCACGCAGGCCTTGCAGGACAGGCAGCCGTCGAGGGCCTCGAGGGTCTCCTCGGCCTTCCAGCCGTCCTTGAGGTGCTCCCCGCGCAGCATCTCCGCCAGGGAGCGCATGCGCCCGCGGGTCGAGTGGACCTCGTCCCGGGTGGCCTGGAACGACGGGCACATGGCGCCGACATCCGAGCGGCAGGCGCCCACGCCCACGCATCGATTGACCGCGCCTGCGAACGAGCCGTTGTCGTGGCTGAAGGCGTGCACGGGCTTCAGGTCGAAGGTGCGCGCCCCGGGGCCGGGGCGGATCCCCTGGTCGATCGGCTCGGGGTCCACGAGCACGCCGGGGTTGAAGAATCCTGCGGGATCGAACGCGCGCTTGAAGGCGGCGAAGGCCCGCAGGGCCTCGGGGGAGTAGATGATGCCCAGCAGCTCGGAGCGGGCCCGGCCGTCGCCGTGCTCGCCGGAGACCGAGCCGCCGTAGTGCCGCACGAGCTGCGAGGCCCGCTCGATGAACTCGCGGTAGCGGGCCACCCCGGCCTCGGTGCTGAAGTCGAACGAGATGCGGATGTGCACGCAGCCCTCGCCGAAGTGCCCGAACGGGATGCCGCGCAGCTCGAGCTCGTCGAGCAGCGCATACAGATCGCGCAGGTAGTCGCCGAGGTTCTCGGGCGGCACGGCGGAGTCCTCCCAGCCGGGCCAGGCCTCGCCGCCGTCCGGCAGGCGGGTGACGATCCCTGCCGAGGCCTCGCGGATCCGCCACAGGCTGCGGGTGCGCGCAGGATCCACCACGACGACGGCCCCCTGGACCTCGGCGCGGCCCGAGGACTCCACGATCCCCTCGAGCTGCTGGGCGCGGGCCTGGGCCGCCTCCACGGTCTCGCCGCCGACCTCGCAGTACAGCCAGCCCCCGCCCGGGGGCAGCTCGGATCCGGCGGTCTCGTTGCCGGGGCGCGAGCGCAGGGCGTCCAGCAGGTCGCCGCCCATGCCCTCGATCGTGGTCACGCCGCGCACGCGCAGCGCCGGGGCGGCGTGGGCCGCGGCGATCGCGTCCGCGAAGCTGAGCACTGCCAGGGCGGTGGCCGCCGGCCTGCGCACGAGCTTCACGGTCATCCGCGTGATGATCCCGCACGTGCCCTCGGTGCCGGCGAAGGCCTTGGCGACGTCGAAGCCGTTCTCCTCGAGCAGGTAGTGCAGGCCGTAGCCCGAGACCTGGCGGGGGAACTGGCCGAGCTCGGTGCGCAGCATGGCGCGGTGCTCATCGCGCAGCGCGCTCAGGGCGCGGGTCAGGGCGGTCCCTGAGGTCCCGCCGGCGCGCAGCTCGACCTCTCGGCCGTCGGCCAGCATGACGGTCACCGCCACGAGGTTCTCGGCCGCCGTTCCCCATGCCACCGAATGCGATCCGCAGGCGTTGTTGCCGACCATCCCGCCCACGGTGCAGCGCGCGTGCGTGGAGGGGTCCGGCCCGTAGGTCAGCCCGTGCTCGGCCGCCGCGGCGCGGAGGTCGTCGCAGATCACACCGGGCTCGATATCCGCGGTCTCGGCCTGCGGATCGATCGACAGGACCCGGTTGAAGTGCCGGGAGGTGTCGATGACCAGGCCGTCGCCGATCGAGTTGCCGGCCACGGAGGTGCCGCCGCCTCGGCTGATCACGGACCAGCCGCGCTCATGGGCCAGCGCCAGCAGATCGCGGATCTGCTCGACCGTGCGCGGCTCCGCCACGGCGGCGGGGAGGCGACGGTAGATCGAGGCATCCGAGACGTAGGCGGCGCGGGTCGTGAGGTCCTCGCGCAGCAGGCTCGCCGCGCGAGCCAGCTGATCCTCCGGGGCAGTGGTCATAGTGAGGGCCTCCCGCTCACCACTCCGGGGCGATGGTGATCTCGGCACCCTCGAGCGACTCGGACCACTCGACCTGGCAGGTCAGGCGGGAGTCGTCGTGGCGGGTGTCGTCGAGCATGTCCAGCAGGTCCTCCTCCTCATCTCCGATGGGGGAGTTCTCCTGCGTGGTCTCGAACGCTCCGTCCAGGTAGCAGTGGCACGTGGAGCACGAGGCGTTGCCGCCGCAGGTGGCGAGGATGGGGAACTTGTGGCGCGTGAGCGCCTCCATCAGGGACTCGTGGGACTTCCACTCGACACCCTCGGTGCGGGCGCCCTCGCGGTCGGTCACGTTCACGGTGATGCTGCTCAAGGCTCTTCTCCTGGCGGCACGACGGGCCGCGTCGATCTCTGGGACGGGGCTCCAGTCTAGGCCCGGCGCCGACACCTCGGAGGCCGCGGGCCGGTGCGGGCAGGAAATGCCTGAAGGGCCCTGCTTCCCCGAGAGCTCGGGGAAGCAGGGCCCTTCAGCTCTGCGCGGTGGCGGAGGTGTCCTGCGTCACGACATCGTTGACGCCCCTGACCACCACGTTTCCGCATGAGCGTTGACCGATGAGTCCCGACACCGTTGACAGATCCCCACCACTGATCGTTGACCGGT